>JBIICC010000031.1:0-11355 GCA_044239085.1 Candidatus Planktophila sp. | reverse complement strand
TCCGGTAAATGTCTGTGCAACAAGACGTGGCCATGGCTCTAGACCCTTGAGATCATCCCAAAGACCCATTGCAGAGATAGCCACTGCCGGTAGAAGAACAAAGCTTGCCAACTTAACTGTCTCCCAAGAGAAATCAACTGCGAGCATTGCGCCATATGAAGCTGCAAGAATTCCGATAGCAATTGCAACGCCGCCCAAGTATGGAACGGGTTCTTTCTGAATCTTGCGGGCAAGATTTGGAGCATCGACTGCTTCAACTCGAAGTGCGAGTTTACGAATTGGCGCGGTGATAACTCCGACAAAGACCATGGTCAGGAAACCGAGTAAGAAAAATTGCGCGATTGAATAACTCATGAGCATTTAGATTATTACTTCTGGACCTTGAAATAGTTCTGGCGAAGATCATCAACTTCTGATTTGCGATAACGGCGATGTCCACCAAGTGTGCGAATTGAAGTGAGCTTTCCAGCTTTTGCCCAACGAGTAACTGTCTTAGGGTCTACGCCAAATAAATCTGCAACTTCGCGTGGGGTCAGAAGCACTTCTGCATCAGGCAGACGGTTCATAAATTTCCCCCATTACAGCTGGCCAACGAGTGTCCGTTTTAGCCGTTATGTCGCGAAGTATTCACCAATGGCACGCTTGTGGCAATACACCAATAACTACTCTTAACTAGATGGAAGATTCGAAGGCTTGGACCATTCGCCAGCGTGAAACGAGGCGTTCGTAGCCTTCACCAGCTACAGAGCCATCGGCTGCTTCGAGGCCAGACAGACTATGTGCAACATCTTCAATAGATGTATCTGCATCAAGTCCATCATTTCCTTTTTCAATGAGAGCCGCCTCTAGATATGCCGCAAGCCCACCGTAATCTAATTCGACGAGAGATTCCGGATCAAAGAGTTCAAGCCAATCAAGCAAATTCTCAATCTCTTGCTCGACAGGACCTTCACCAAATGCACCTAGAACTATTTCATGGGAACGAGTAACTCTCTCGCGAGCCTTCGCCATCGTTGTCCGAACAAAACAATAAGCGCCGTCATCATCCTTGCCGCGGACTCGCTCATCGGCAGTAAAGAGTGAGAACCAGCGCGGCGGGATTACCCAATTCTCAGTGATGATATGTGGAACTCGATCTTCAAGTAGATCAACACCCGTGGTAATTACCTCTTCCAAGGACTGAGGAATAAAGAATGGAGTAATCGATGATGGAAGTGACTCTTTAAAATCATCGAGTGCAGCCCAACAACGAGTTGCTGTCGACCATGGAGAAATGTAGCGAGCACCATCGATATCGAGAATGTGAGCACCATCTGGACGTACTGCGGGTGGTTCTGGAAAGACTAAACGGCGCAGTGCGAGCGCTTGTTCTTGGCGACGTGTATCAATCGATGCATCGAGATCCTGCCAACGCAATTGGTCACTTACATCAAATGCTTCAAGTGGTTCGTAAATTCGCAGTGATGCGACATACGGAGTTGGTCTCACAATTCAGCGCCCTTTAAGCGCCGCTTAAGCGCGTGGAATGTAATTGCCCTCAGCGAAAGGATCGTCATCATCCTGGTTCTGCTGATTTGGGGTATCGCCATGAAGCTCTTTAGCGAGGCGATCGATATCCATCTCCTGAGAGTTGTACTTCAAATCGCGAGCAACTTTGGTCTGCTTTGCTTTTGCACGGCCGCGGCCCATGGGCGACCTCCTTACGAGTATCTAGCGTGTCAGGCAGGTAGGTTATCGCGCCTTGGCGCTGGACTCCAAAGCAAGGGCAAATGAGCGCGTTTTAGCCTTGTGGCGAAGGGCGTAGAAGCCCACCACCTGCAGGAATAGGCTCAGAGACATCGTCGGAATACGGAATCGGTGGTCCCCGATGGTGCCCATAGAGACGAGCCATGAGATGACAACGGGCACGAAGGCGAGATAGGCAAGGTTGGCGTAGATGCCCTTCATAGATCGCAGCCAGAAGAAGCCGATGAAGAAGAGTGAGATTCCGCCAACGACCCAGAAGAATGAGATTCCTTTGCCGACAGATTTGTAGACCAAATCGTTTCCAGATTGGCTTCCCTTTGCAATATCCACAATTGGATTGATCTTTAGCCACGGGTTGCGAGCCATCGTTCCATTTACGAGTGGGCCAGACCATGGACTCCAGTAGTACCAACCCTTCTTAACAAATAACTTTGCCGCCTTTACAGGATTTTTCCCGTACCACTTGATAACGCACTTAACGACATCGTTATCCGAAACTGTTGTTGCAGGTGGCACAGGTTCGCAAGGAACTTCAGGACCTGTTCGTGCATATCCACCAGTTGTCTGAGGTCCGGCGCCAATTTTCATTGTGACACCAAGGTTCGTTGAGATAACAGCTTTATCAATCGATTGAATATTTCGTTGCAGAAGAATTGCGGGCGCAAGTGCCATTACACCGACTACACCCACCAAGATAAGCGCCTGAACTTTGCGGCTCTTATACATAAGTGCCCAGATCAACGCCACAACAATCGTTGTCAGAATCCAACGCGGTTGCATAAATGTTGCAAGTGCTGAGAAGGCACCAACTCCAATTACTCGGATAACAAGTCCGCGATCATTCGGGCTCTGCTTTGATTTAATAATTAGGCCAACGACCATCAACATGCATGCTGCGATTGGGCTTTCATAGCCCACTGCCATTGAACTCAACGAGAGCGTTGGGTTGAATGCCAGGATCATGCCAATCCAGAACATATATGGGCGCAACTTGGTATCGCGAAGTTGCTTCACAAAGTAGTAGCTTGCATATGCGTAGAAGATTGATTGCAAGAATGAGATTATCCAAAGCAGATTCGCTACCGAAATCTTTGTAAGGAACCATAGAAGAATCGGATAACCAGCTGGCCAGTAAGAGAGGATGCTCTTCTCAGAGAAATAACCTTCTGCAATAAGTCCATCAACGCCTGAAAGGTAATTCTCACCATCTGCGCCAAGCCAGCCACCGTTAGGTGTATTGGCCATTGTGATCAGCTTGATCAAGAATCCAACTATAGGAATAGCGATGAGATAGAA
Organism: Candidatus Planktophila sp.; assembly: GCA_044239085.1. Classification (GTDB taxonomy): domain Bacteria; phylum Actinomycetota; class Actinomycetes; order Nanopelagicales; family Nanopelagicaceae; genus Planktophila. Next base: position 8,313 of record JBIICC010000031.1, on the reverse strand, counting down.
GATAACTTTCTTATCTTGCTTTACCTGCCCTTGACGAGCGATCTTCGATTTGCTGGCCATATTTACTTACCTTCCGTACTGAGAGACCAAGTATGAACGAGGTGCGCTGGTATCACCTGAAGGCTCAACGGCGCCTGCTATCCAAGCCTTCATTCCACGCGCAGATAATGAGCGAATGATGAGATCTGCAACAGATGGATCAACAATCGCACTCATGCCGATGCCGCAATTCCAGGTGCGCTCCATATCTTCCTGCGGAACTGATGCAACTTCACTTAAGAACTTCGCTGCAGCAGGAAGCTGCCATGTTGAACGATCATATTTAGCTGTAAGTCCAGCAGGAATTACTCGCGCAGTGTTATCGGCCAATCCACCGCCAGTAATGTGGCTAAAGGTACGAAGGTTTTCGCCTTGAGCCTTGATGAGTGCCAAACAGTCGAGTGTATAAATCTCAGTTGGTGTTAAGAGAATCTCACCAAGTGGCTGCGAGAAACCTTGGTAAGTCTTCTGTAAATCTAACTTCTGGCTCTGCAAAATATGACGAATTAGCGAATATCCATTTGCGTGGAAACCACTAGCTGGCATCGCGATGATGAGATCGCCCGCCTTTACCTTCTCTGCGCCCAATTGTTTCTCGGCATCAACAACACCAGTTGCAGCACCCGCAATATCAAATTCATCTTCGCCTAATAAACCCGGGTGCTCTGCAGTTTCTCCACCAATGAGAGCGGTTCCAGATTTTTCGCACCCGCGAGCGATTCCGCCAACAATCTCTGCGATACGTTCAGGAATCACTTTTCCAACAGCAATATAATCAGTCATAAAGAGTGGTTCTGCACCGCAAACAACTAAATCATCGACAACCATGGCAACGAGATCTTCGCCGATGGTGTCGTACTTACCCATTTGTCGAGCAATCTCAGTCTTTGTACCGACGCCATCGGTTGATGTTGCAAGCAATGGACGCTTCATATCTTTGAGAGCTGATGCATCAAATAAACCTGCAAATCCACCGATGCCACCCATAACTTCAGGGCGAGATGCGCGAGCAATAGAGGCCTTCATTAACTCGACAGCGCGGTCTCCTGCATCAATATCTACGCCTGAATCTTTATAGGTTGCCATTACTTATGAACCTCAGTGATCTCTAAACGCATCTTGCCTTCTGACATATCTGTTGGAATTGCGATTGGGTATTCGCCAGAGAAACAAGCTAGGCAGAGCTTCTCTTTAGGTACGTGGGTAGCTTCGATGAGGCCCTGTTCTGAGACATAGGCAAGTGAATCTGCGCCAATTGATCTGCGAATCTCTTCAACTTCAAGGCCACTAGCAATAAGTTCTGCTCGAGTTGCGAAGTCGATTCCGTAGAAACATGGCCACTTCACTGGTGGGGATGAGATACGCACATGAATCTCAAGAGCCCCAGCTTCACGCAACATGCGTACAAGTGCGCGTTGTGTATTTCCGCGGACGATTGAGTCGTCGACCACAATGATGCGCTTGCCTTCAATAATTTCACGGAGCGGATTGAGCTTTAAACGAATACCCAATTGGCGAATTGTCTGTGATGGCTGAATGAAGGTACGTCCCACATAAGAGTTCTTTACAAGGCCAAGTCCATATGGAATTCCAGATTCCTGTGCGTAACCAATCGCAGCTGGTGTTCCAGATTCCGGTACAGGAATAACAAGATCTGCATCAACTGGCGCTTCAATTGCAAGGCGCTGACCAATCCGACCGCGAACAGCGTGAATGCTCTGTCCTGCAATCGTTGTATCAGGGCGTGCAAGGTAGACATATTCAAAGATGCAACCCTTTGGTTCAGGAGTCGCCCACATCTGCGAACGGATTCCTTCTTCGTTGATCGCTAAGAATTCTCCTGGTTCAACTTCGCGCACAAATGCTGCACCGACGATATCGAGCGCCGCTGTTTCAGATGCGACGACCCAACCGCGTTCTAGCTTTCCGATTACAAGAGGGCGCACACCATGGCGATCGCGAGCTGCGTACAAAGTGTGTTCATCCATAAAGACGAGTGAAAATGCGCCTTCGAGCTTAGGCAGAACTGCGAGTGCGCTTGCCTCAACATTATTCTCATCCTGCAGACCAATTAGTGCTGTCATGATTTCTGTATCTGTCGTTGCACCGCGTTCATTCTTTGGAGTATCAACTTCTAACTTCTGAACAATCTCAGCAAGTGATCCTGTATTTGTCAGATTTCCATTGTGCGCTAAAGCAAGCGTTCCGTACTTAGTCGGGCGCAGAGTTGGCTGCGCATTTACCCATGAGCTTGAGCCCGTGGTGCTGTAGCGACAATGTCCGATTGCAAGATTTCCAACTAAAGATGCAAGATCAGATTCTGTGAAGACCTGAGACACAAGGCCCATATCTTTAAAGATGACTATTCGTTCGCCATCAGATGTTGCGATACCTGCAGATTCTTGTCCGCGATGTTGAAGTGCATAAAGGCCGTAGAAAGTTAACTTTGCGACTTCTTCATCAGGTGCCCAGACGCCAAAGACGCCGCAGGCATCTTGCGGTCCGCGATCTGCATCGAAGAGGTTGTGATTTAACAATCCATCTGGGCGACGGCTCATGGCGTAATCCTAAGCGGTAGTAGTGGAGTTAAATCAGCGCGAACTCCTGAAGCAACGATGCGCCCCTGCGCCATTGCATCGGCCCAGCTCTCGTCGCCTCGAGCAAGTGCAAGCCATGTCTGGGCATCCATCTCGATCACATTTGCTGGGGTGCCGCGAGTATGAGTTGGTCCATCGCCACATTGAATTGCAGCATACGGTGGAATTCGAACTTCGATTGCACGGCCAGGAGATACCTCGGAGAGTAGAGCGAGAGTCGCCTTTACCTCTTCTAAAATCTTCGGATCGCGCATCAGTTATCCAAACAACTTTGGGAAAGTCTCTGTATGTGCCTTGCGAAGTTCTGCCAATGGAATGACTGCGCCATTTATTGTCAGTGAATCTCCACCAGTTACACCGATCTTGGTAAGAGTTATCTTCTGTGCAGAAGCCTCTGTGGTGAGCGCTGCAACTTGTGCTGATTCAACAGCAACAACAACACGACCAGGGGTTTCACTTAATAGCGCCATTCCGACGTTTTCGAGATCAATAGTTGCACCAACGTTGTAGCGCAGAACCATCTCGGTAAGAGTTGCCGCTAGCCCACCTTGGCTTAAGTCGTGCGCTGCAGTAAAGATTTTCTTTGTGCGACCTGCAACAAGGAGGTCGATTAAACGCATCTCGCGTTGAAGATCTGCTGTTGGTGCAACGCCACCGCGTTGTCCGTGCATATATGCCCACTCGCTGCCAGCAAGATCATCGTTGGTATCGCCCAAGAGATAGAGCTCAAGACCAGCGCGATCAAATGACATTGAAGTTCTTGTGCGAACATCATCAATAACACCAAGGACACCAATAACTGGAGTCGGAAGAATTGCAACGGCACCTGTCTGGTTATAGAAGGAGACGTTGCCGCCTGTAACAGGTAGGCCCATCTCAAGACATCCATCTGCCAAGCCGCGCACCGATTCAGCAAATTGCCACATGACACCTGGATCTTCAGGAGATCCGAAGTTAAGGCAGTTGGTAACCGCAAGTGGCTTTGCGCCAGCTGTAGCAATATTGCGTGCAGCTTCAGCAAGTGCGAGCTTGGCACCTTCGTAAGGATTTAGGTAAGACCAGTTAGCGTTTGCATCAGTTGCAATTGCAACACCGAGATGAGTCTTCTCATCGATGCGAACCATTCCTGAATCATCAGGTTGTGTCTGAATTGAATTACCTTGAACATAACGATCGTATTGATCTGTAACCCATGATTTATCTGCGAGGTTTGGGGTCGCAGCAAGTTTAAGAACAGTTGATTTAATCTCATCTGCTGACTTTGGAATCGGAACGTTGATAACTTCCTTTGCAGCCTGATCAATATAGGCAGGCTTAGCAAGTGGGCGGTTATAGACAGGACCATCGTGTGCAACAGTGCGAGGTGGAACATCGACGATGAGTTCGCCATTCCACGTGATTTCAAGGTGGTTGCCATCGGTAACTTCACCGATAACTGTGACTGTGACATCCCACTTCTCGCAGATTTCCAGGAATCGAGCGATCTTGCTTGGCTCAACAATTGCGCACATACGCTCTTGTGACTCTGACATCAGAATCTCTTCTGGCGATAGCGATGGATCGCGAAGCGGAACTTTATCGAGCTGCACTTTCATTCCACCTGAACCACCTGATGCAAGCTCTGAGGTTGCACACGATAAACCTGCGCCACCCAAATCTTGAATACCAACAACGAGATCTTCGGCAAATATTTCAAGAGAGCATTCGATGAGAACTTTTTCAACAAATGGATCGCCAACCTGAACAGCAGGACGCTTTGCCGGACCTTTAGATTCGAAAGTTTCTGATGCAAGTACAGATACGCCACCAATTCCATCGCCACCTGTTTTAGCACCGTAGAGCACTACTAAATTGCCTGCACCAGCCGCCTTTGCAAGCTTGATATCGCTATGTTTCATAACGCCTACGCAGAGCGCATTAACAAGTGGATTACCTAAATAAGTTTCATCAAATACAACTTCGCCACCAATATTTGGTAGACCTAGGCAATTTCCATAACCGCCGACACCGGCAATGATTCCGGGCAGCACGCGGCGAGTATCAGCAGCATCTGCAGGACCAAAGCGAAGTGGATCCATTACGGCAATTGGGCGTGCACCCATTGTCAGAATGTCGCGAACGATTCCACCGACACCAGTTGCTGCACCTTGATACGGCTCGATAAATGATGGATGGTTATGTGATTCGATTTTGAAAGTTACTGCATAGCCTTGTCCAACATCGACAACGCCAGCGTTCTCACCAATGCCAACGAGAAGTGCATCTGTCTTAACTGCCTTCTCGCCAAATTGCTTCAAATGTACCTTGGAAGATTTATATGAGCAGTGCTCAGACCACATTACTGAGTACATAGCCAGCTCTGATGAAGTTGGTCTGCGACCTAAGATCTCTTTAATGCTTGCATACTCATCTGGCTTTAACCCAAGTTCTGCAAATGGTTGTGTTGTATCTGGGTTTGCTTGGGCTTTTGCAACGGTATCAAGTGACATTACTTCACCATCGCCTTCAAGACAGAGGTAAAGAATCCAAGTCCATCTGCAGATGGTCCTGTCAGAGAATCGATTGCATGCTCTGGATGAGGCATCAAACCAACAACATTTCCGCGTTCGTTGGTAATTCCAGCAATCAGATTACGTGAACCATTTGGATTTTCGCCAACGTAGCGAGCGATGATTCTGCCTTCACCCTCTAGCATTGCAAGAGTTTCATCGTCACACATATATGCGCCTTCACCATTTTTCAAAGGAATGAGAATTTCTTGACCCTTGGAAAATGACGATGTCCACGCAGTGTTTGTATTTTCAATTGTGAGCTTCTGATCTCGGCATAAGAAGTGAAGTTCGTGGTTGCGGGTAAGTGCTCCTGGAATCAGATGTGCTTCAGCAAGTACCTGAAATCCGTTACAGATACCTAGTAGCGGCATTCCACCATTAGCTGCTTCGATGACAGGTTCCATAACAGGAGAGAATCGCGAGATTGCACCGCAGCGCAAGTAATCGCCATAGGAGAAGCCGCCAGGCAAGATGACTGCATCTACGCCATGTAAATCTGCATCGTTATGCCAGAGCGCAACAGCGATGCCACCGGCATGGCGAACAGCGCGAGCAGCATCTCGATCGTCGAGAGTGCCCGGAAAAGTTACGACACCAATCTTCATCTACTTACTTCTCCACTCGAACTGTGAAATTTTCAATGACAGGGTTTGAAAGTAACTTCTCGGCAGCTTTCTCAACTTCTGCAAGCTGTGCTGCAGTTGGTTCGCCATCAACTTCAATTTCAAATCGCTTTCCTTGGCGAACATCTTTAGCAAAGCTGAAACCTAAACGAGGAAGAGCTGCAGCAACAGCCTTACCTTGTGGGTCGAGAATCTCGGGCTTTAACATCACATCAACCACGATCTTTGCCATTTTTATCTCCCTGTTAGTTTCTTAGAACTTGCTGCCGGTAATTCGTTCAAAGGCATCTGCATATCGCGCAGCTGTCTTTTCAACAATCTCTTCTGGTAAAGCAGGCGGTGGTGATTTCTTATCCCACCCCGATGATGTCAACCAATCGCGGACAAATTGCTTGTCGAATGATGGTTGTGATTTTCCTGGCTCCCAACCGTCGAGTTCCCAGAAGCGAGATGAATCAGGTGTCAACGCTTCATCACCGAGCGTGATCTCCCCAGCCATATTTAAACCAAATTCAAATTTTGTATCTGCAAGCAATATTCCGCGGCTCTTAGAAAATTCAGCTGCTGTGTCGTAGAGCTTGATTGTTAAATCGCGTAGCCGTTCCGCTTGATCTGGGCCAACAATCTTTGCAGCAGTCGCAAAATCGATATTAATATCGTGGTCACCGATCTCAGCTTTTGTAGCTGGTGTAAAGATTGTTGTAGGTAGCTCAGATCCATCCAAAAGTCCTGCAGGAAGTGCATTTCCGCAGACCGCTTGGTTCTGCGAGTACTCAACTAATCCGCTGCCAGTCAGATACCCGCGTGCAACACATTCAATGGCAAACATCTCGAGGGGCTGAACAATGACTGCACGATCTGCAACACTTTCGGGAACTTCATCAGAGATGATGTGGTTGGGAACAATATCTGCCAAGAGTTCAAACCAGAAGAGCGAGAGCTGAGTAAGAATCGCACCTTTATTGGGAATCGTTGTTGGTAGTACCCAATCAAATGCAGAGATTCGATCTGATGCAACGAGAAGTATTTCGCCTGATTCATTCGTATAAAGATCGCGAACTTTGCCGGTGCGAAGGTGGCTCCATCCTTCAATCACTGGGGCAGCTGGTGCGCCAGCCTTACCGAAGCCGCTCAACGTATATTGTGTGGCTTGTACTGCGCAGCGGCAGGGTGCGCGGATGTAATCGCGTCGATGCGACTAACAACTCGAGCAACTTGTTGGCGAGCATCGCCAGTAAATTCAAGTGGGTTTCCAATGAGCGCATCTAACTCTGCGCGCTTGAATGGAATGCGTGCATCATCTGAAATTGCATCGAGGAAGTTGTTGGCTTTCCCTTCGCGCATTCCGAGGGCTGCGGCAACTGCATGTTCCTTGATTGCCACGTGTGCGGCTTCGCGACCCACGCCAGCCTTTACTGAAGCCATCAAAATCTTTGTTGTAGCTAAGAATGGGAGGTAGCGATCAAGCTCTGCAGCAATGACTGCTGGGAATGCACCGAATTCATTAAGAACAGTCAACATAGTTTCGAGTAAGCCGTCGATTGCATAGAAGGCATCGGGCAGTGCAACGCGACGAACAACGCTGCAAGAGACATCGCCTTCATTCCATTGATCGCCAGCGAGTTCAGAGACCATTGATGCATAGCCGCGCAAGATAACTGTGAGGCCATTTACACGTTCGCATGAACGCGTATTCATCTTATGTGGCATCGCAGATGAGCCAACCTGTCCTGCTTTAAAGCCCTCGGTAACAAGCTCTGCACCAGCCATCAAGCGAATTGATGTCGCAAGCGATGATGGTGAAGTCGCGAGCTGAACAAGAGTTGTAACAACGTCGTAATCCAATGATCGTGGATAGACCTGACCAGTTGAATCAAGAACGCGATCAAAGCCAAGTTCGGCTGCAATGGAACTCTCTAGCTTCTGGTGCGCATCTGATGAACCAAGTAAATCGATTGAATCTTGTGCTGTACCGACTGGGCCTTTGATTCCGCGCATTGGATAGCGTGATTGCAGAGATTGCAGACGTTCGTAAGCAAAGAGAAGTTCTTCTGCGGCCGATGCAAAGCGCTTACCTAAAGTTGTGATTTGTGCAGGCACATTATGTGAACGTCCTGCAATCGGTTGATCTGCATACTGTGCAGCCTTAGAGCCAAGGGAAGCCAACAGTGCAACTGTCTTATCGTGAACAATGGCAAGGCCATCACGGATCTGTAAAGCTTCAATATTTTCAGTTAAGTCACGGCTCGTCATTCCTGCATGAATAGCTTCATGGCCAGCGAGAGCGTTAAATTCTTCGATACGTGCCTTTACATCGTGGCGAGTAACTTTCTCGCGGGCATCGATAGATGCAAGATCTACCTTTGTGACTACCTTTTCATAATCAGCAATTACTGCATCAGAAATTGCATGTCCAAGCTTTGATTGCGCACGAGCAACTGCGATCCACAATTTACGCTCGGCGATGATCTTTGATTCAGGCGAGAAGATCTGGCGCATCTC
>JBIICC010000108.1:0-2884 GCA_044239085.1 Candidatus Planktophila sp. | reverse complement strand
TTCGCGCATTGGGGAATTTAGAAGCTGCAGATTCAGGCAAGTGGGTTCTAGCAACAGTCGATATCGATACACAAGCCCCTGTAGCGCAGGCACTTCAAGCGCACACCATTCCTTATGGCGTTGTATTCATCGGTGGTCAGGCAATTCCATTCTTGGAACAAGCGCTCAGCGAGAGCCAACTCCGCGAAGTCATCACAAAGATTCTCACACTCGCATCGCAGCAAGGAATTGGTGAAGAGCCGTTAGAACCAACTGAACCAGAAGAAGATGAAGCACTGGCTGCCCTTGATCAGGGTGATTACGCAACCGCAGAAGCTGCCTACAAGAAGCTGCTCGCAAGAAAGCCAAATGATCATTTTGCAAAGCTAGGTCTCTCTCAGGTTCAACTTCTGATTCGCACTGAAGGTCTTGATGGACAGAAGATTATGGAAGATGCCATTAAGAACCCCGACGATATTAAGGTTCAACTTCAATGCGCAGATGTAGAAGTCATGAGCGGATATCTTGAGCCAGCTTTTGAAAGACTCTTGCACTTGGTAGTTCTACTCGATGGTGTTGATCAGAAGTTGGTTAAGGATCGTCTCCTTGAGTTATTTGGTCTAGTTGACCCTGCGGATCCGAGAGTCATCAAAGCTCGAGCATCGCTTGCGAACGCCCTCTTTTAATGGAGAATCAACGCCTGCAAGCCCGCGAGAAGAAGTTAATCCATATTCTCTTTCTCTGTTTCGGTTTTGGAATCATGGCTTGGATTCCACGCTTTCCTGAAGTTAAATCAAATCTCGGTCTTGAAAATGGTGCCTTCGGCTCATTGATGAGCACCGGTTCAATTGGTGCTTTCTTAGGGCTGCTTACAGTTGGCCACATTATTCATAAATATGGCGCACTACGAGTCACAGTTACTGCAATCTTGATTCTCTTCACATCTCTGTCCCTCCTTGTACATGTTCATTCAAGTCTGATTTTTCTGATTTTAAACATAACCTTTGGCTTTGGAATTACAGCTGTCCACGTCTCTCTCAACTCACATTCATTCCACTTTCTGGAGCGAAGCAAAATCAATCTAGTCACAACCTCTGCGGGCTATTGGAGCGTTGGTTCGCTCAGTACTGCGATTCTCTCTGGTCTCCTAGTCGGACGTGTTGGCTTAGCGCTTCACATCAATCTGCTCTCAGTTGTACTTGCAATAACGATGATTGCAATTATCTTCAGCTTAAAAGGTGACTTACTTACCCCTAATGAAGATTCCGAACATGATTACACGGTCAAGGAGATTTTCACAGGATTTAAAATTGATTGGCCAGTAAGCCTTGGAATGGCTGCAGCAATCTACCTCGAGTTTGCTCTTGCAGATTGGGGAACAATCTTCACAAAGGAACGCCTTGATGTCTCAGGCAGCTTAAGTGCAGCCCCCTTTATCGTGTTCACAGCGACGATGATTGTGGGGCGCCTAGTGATTGAGAGATTGCTCAAGAGTGCTCCGATTGATGTTTGGGTGAAGAGAGCCGTTCTCTTCGCAGGAATAGGCTTTGGCCTTTCAATCATTGTCGCCACCCATCTTCCCGTAGAGCTGAAGTGGTGGTCATATGCGCTCTTCATCCTTGGCTTTGCAATTGCAGGCCTAGGATCATCGTTTGTAGGTCCTGCATTCTTCGCTGCAGCGATTCGTAGATCAACACTGCCGAGCGCCGTAGTGGTAGGTCAATTCGGAGTTGTAAATACCGTGCTTACCTTTGGAATTAAATTTATAGTTGCTTGGGCTATTCAATTTACTGGGTCAATTGCACTTGCAATGATGATTCCGACTGCAATGATTCTGGCAACAGTATTCTTTGTGAAGAGCCTTAAAGAAGGCTCAAAGGCGAATTAAACTCGTTCTAGCCAGATAGTTGCTGGAATCAGACTCGATTTGCTAGAGATTCGGTTAATCAACCAGAACCTTCGGTGTTGCCAGCATCTGCTGAACGTACATCGAAAATTCTGTACTTATCGATAGCTTCCTGAACAACAGATTCCTTCACTTCTCCTGCCTTAGCTAGCTCTGCAAGAGTTGCTACAGCAATTGACTCAGCATCGACCTTGAAGTGGCGACGAAGAGCTCCGCGAGTATCTGAGAGACCAAAACCATCTGTACCTAATGAATAGAATTGATTTGGAACCCACGGTGAAATCTGGTCTTGAACTGCACGCATGAAGTCTGAGACTGCAACGACAGGTCCATGACTTCCCTCAAGCTTCTTAGAAATGTATGCGCTCTTCTTATCGCGAGGATTGAGCAAGTTGTGACGATCTACTGCAAGACCATCACGACGAAGTTCATTCCATGAAGTAACTGACCAGACTGAAGCTGCAACGCCCCAATCTTCTGCAAGTAACTTCTGCGCCTTAAGTGCCCAGTTAACACCGACGCCAGATGCAAGAATCTGCGCATTCTTCTTACGCTGCTTTGGTGCTTCTGCGTAGAGATAGATTCCTTTGAGCAGACCATCGATATCAAGATTCTCAGGCTCTGCAGGTTGCATATATGGCTCGTTGTAAACGGTCATGTAGTAATAGATGTTCTCGCTATCTTCGCCATACATACGACGCAGACCATCCTTAAAGATATGTCCTACTTCGTATGCAAATGCTGGGTCATATGCGACAACTGCTGGGTTAGTTGCGGCGAGAAGATGAGAATGACCATCTTCATGCTGCAAACCTTCTCCATTAAGAGTTGTACGGCCAGCTGTTGCACCAAGAACGAAGCCGCGAACCAATTGGTCAGATGCTGCCCAGAAGGCATCTCCTGTGCGTTGGAAACCGAACATTGAGTAGAAGATGTAGATCGGAATCATTGGTTCGTTATGTGTTGAGTATGAAGATCCCACAGCGGTAAATGAAGCAA
>JBIICC010000107.1:0-2895 GCA_044239085.1 Candidatus Planktophila sp. | reverse complement strand
CTAGGAAGAGGCGGGGCTTGGTCGCAGACATTGTTGAACCTGCAAGGGTTGTTTGAAGGCGTGGGTCATCAGCGGCTAGAGATGCTTCCATCTCAGCTAGCAAGCGACGTTCGCGATCCGAAAGTGACATAAACACACTGTAGAACACTTCTAATTTCAGCGCTAGTTGGACTCTTCAGGCTCAATCAGACGCCCTGGCCGAACGCTTTCTCGGCCAAATCGGGCCTTCGCCTTATCGATAGCGGTATCGGCATCGCGCCAACCCTTCTCGCGGGCTCCAAATTCAAGCTGTACTGGCGAAGCCTCGGTGAGATTTCCGAGTGAGACGCCCACAAGACGAATGCGTGCTCCCTCATTTCGGAGCGCCAGATATAACTTTTTCACAATCTCATATACCTCTTGTGTTCCATCGATGGCAAGCGGCACAGTTTTGGAGCGAGTAATTGATGTGAAATCTGCAAATTTTATCTTGATGCTGATTGTCTTTGCAAAGAGATTTCTTTCGCGAAGACGTGCTGTTGCTTTCTCTGTCATGCGCAGGAATTCGCGCAAGATTTCTTCAGGGCTATCGATATCGCGAGCAAAGGTCTCTTCATTGCCGATACTTTTCTCCGGTTCGTCAGGTACAACATCGCGGTAGTCGCGCCCCCAAGCAAGTTCATAGAGAGATTCACCAGTTGCATCCCCCAGTGCACGAATCAAGGTAGATCGAGGAGTGTTGGCGATATCTGCAACTGTGTGAAGTCCAAGGCGATCAAGTGATTCGGCAGTCTTCGGTCCGACTCCCCAGATTGCACGCACAGGTAGCGGATGGAGAAATTCAAGGATTCGATCCGATTTAATCTCGAGCATTCCATTTGGTTTGCAATGTTGTGATGCCAGCTTTGCAATAAATTTAGATTGCGCGATACCGACAGAACAGGTTATTCCTTCATCTTTCTCGACCTGAGCTCTAATCTTCTGTGCAATCTCGCGACCATCGCCAAATAGCTTGCGCGAACCTGTGACATCGAGAAACGCTTCATCCAGTGAGATGGGTTCAACAAGCGGTGTATAGGAGTGAAAGATTTGCATGACGCGTTCTGAGATTTCTGCATAGCGGTGATGTTCGGGTGCGATAAAGATTGCATGCGGCGCCATTCGCTTTGCACGACCCACCGGCATCGCAGCGCGGATTCCAAATTTACGCGCTTCATAATTTGCAGAGAGAACAACTCCTCGGGCCCCAGCGCCTACAACGAGCGCCTTACCTTTATATTGCGGGTTATCGAGTTCGGCCACCGATGCATAGAAGGCATCCATATCGACATGGAGAATTACTGACTCTTCCTCTGCCGCACTCATATCGCCACACTATCTGTTTCTATATGTCCTGCCTGTGCACGCCACTTTTCATAGGCGAGGCGGAGATCCCATACAGCAGTTGCCCGTATTGATATTCCTCGCTCTCCGGTGCGACGGGTCTGCCCGCGAACGAGTAGCAGCGATGTCGAATACAAGGTTGATGCATGGTCGACTTGTGCATCAGGAAAGAAAGTTGAATCGCTGCAACCGTATCCATCATCGAGAGTTAGAAATATAACTCTGCGACCAGAACGTACCGGCGGTGTCTGTAAGGCAACTTTTACTCCCGCCACAAGGACAGATGATTCAGAGCGCAGAGAGAGAAGGTCAGAAGATTTGACCGCACCGATTGCATTGAGAAATTCAGAGTAGAAGCTGAGCATATGTTGAGTGACATCCATGCCCAGCTTCTCAATCTCGCTACGTACCTTTTCGGCAGAGTTCATAGGTGCAAGGCCACTGCTTTCCAGCGCAGGTGCCGGAAAGCCGAAGGTGAGTTGCGATCCCGGAAGATGGGCAACGGGTGATTTCTGCAGATCGGTAAAGTGCAGCAAGAGATCTCGTTGATTGGTATGAATTGAATCAAAAGCGCCAGTGAGAATAAGGTTTTCAATAACCGGAGTCGATGCACCTGATCTGCGATAGAAATCAGCGAGATCTATATATGGCTGACCCAGAACAACCGATGCAATCTCTTTCTCGGATATTCCAGCAACTGTAGATAGGGCAATACGGATTGCATCACCATCAAGTGTGCGTTCGACACGATAGTCGGATGATGATTTATTGATATCAAGCGGTGCGATACCAACACCCATCTGCCGCACCTCATCGAGCATCAAACGCTTTGGATACATGCCAGGATCGTGAGTTAGTACTCCTGCCATAAATGCTGCAGGGTAATGAGTCTTAAGCCATGCAGATTGATAAGTGGGAAGTGCGAAAGCTGCAGCATGTGCTTTACAGAAACCGAAGGATGCAAAGGCGCGTAAAACATCCCAGACTTCAGTAACTACCTTTAATTCGTAACCTCGCTCTGTTGCGGCAGGAAAGAACCAGTCGCAGACCTCTTGTTGTCCTGCCCTATCCCCCAATGCACGCCGTTTTTCATCGGCGGCAGCGAGAGTTATGCCGGTCATGATCGAGATAATCGAGATTACTTGTTCGTGAAATACAACAACGCCTTCTGTCTCAGATAAGACGGGCAGTAAATCAGGATGAATGATCTGCGCTGGGTTCCAGCCATGTCGCGCATTGAGAAATGGGCGGATCATGTCGCTCTTAACCGGCCCTGGTCTAAAGAGCGAGATATCGATAATCAAATCGCTAAAGGTGCGCGGTTGAAGTTTTCCAACAAGCTCGCGTTGTCCGGGGCTTTCGACTTGGAAGATGCCCAGAGTGCGCGTTGATTGAATCAGTGAATATGTATCTGCATCATCAAGTGGCACTGCATCGATATCAACTTCTTTTTCATCTACTCGCGATATCTCGTGGACTGCATGTGCAATTGCAGATTGCATGCGAACGCCCAAGATATCGAGTTTCAGCAAG
>JBIICC010000106.1:0-2916 GCA_044239085.1 Candidatus Planktophila sp. | reverse complement strand
GACGTGTAATTGAGTCGAGAAGAACAACGACATCGTGGCCCATCTCAACGAGACGCTTTGCGCGTTCGATAGCAAGCTCTGCAATTGTTGTATGGTCATCAGCTGGGCGATCGAAGGTTGAAGCAATTACTTCACCCTTAACACTGCGCTGCATATCTGTAACTTCTTCAGGACGCTCATCAACGAGAACAACCATCAAGTGACACTCAGGGTTGTTTGTTGTGATCGCATTTGCAATTGATTGCAAGACCATCGTCTTTCCAGCCTTTGGTGGAGAGACAATAAGTCCGCGCTGACCCTTACCGATTGGTGCAATGAGGTCGATGACGCGGGTTGTAAGAATATTTGGCTCTGTCTCAAGGCGAAGACGCTCTTGTGGGTAGAGAGGAACGAGCTTTCCGAATTCAACGCGTCCACGCGCTTCTTCGTAAGGCATTCCATTGATAGTTTCAAGGGTAATTAGTGGGTTGTACTTCTGACGTGTTTCGCCTTCGCGTGCCTGGCGAACTTGTCCTGTAACAACATCTCCCTTACGAAGACCGTACTTACGTACCTGTCCCTGTGAAACATAAACATCGTTTGGACCTGGAAGGTATCCACCGGTGCGAATAAATGAGTAGTTATCCATAATGTCGACGAGGCCGCCAACTGGAACTAGAACATCATCTTCACCAATTACTGGTTCGCGCTCTTCGCGTTGTCCGCGATCACGGTTGCGGTCACGGCCACGGTTGCGGTCACGGCCACGGTTGCGTCCACCGCGATCATCGCGGTCGTTTCCGGATGAGCTTTGTGGTCCATTGTTATCTGATGGACCTTCATTATCGTCATCGTCATCTGATGAATTGGCTGAAGATTTGTTCTCGCGGTTGCCCTTCTTGGCATTGCGCGCTTCACGGCGAGCTTCACGCTCTGCCTTTGCTGCCTCGCGATTTGATGCTTGTAGATCTGCGATTGCAGTTACAAGTGCATCCTTCTTAAGCTTTGCAGCGCCATCGATACCGAGGGCAGACGCAACTTCCTTTAATTTAGGAAGGGTCATTGCTGCAAGTTCTGGACTGCTAGAACGAATTGGTTCTGTTGTTGTCATGTATTTCATTTCACTTTGGGGCTATGCCTTTAAGAGCAGAACCCAGGGATTTAACTTCTTTGATTTTTCTTGCGGATTTATCAATTCTTACTGTGCCCTTACTTACCGGGTTGAACTGATGGCAAAACTATAGCAGGGCAGCTCCACGTGCTGCAATTTCGAGAGTTTTACCCTCAAATTTCGCTCCACCGGCGCGACTGAGCTGCTCGGACTCTTCTTGATCTCCTGTGTGTAAAGCCATGACTGTTGGGCCTGCACCTGAAACAAATGCAGCGACTCCAGCGTCCCGCAACTTTGTCATAAGCGCATATGACGCGGCCATTGCTTCACTTCGATATGACTGATGAAGGAAATCCTCAGTTGCTCTAAAGAGTAAATCTGGTCGAATAGTGAGTGCATGCATCAAGAGCGCTGTGTTTGTGCTATTTCGCTGTGCATCTGCAAATGGAATTGAATCTGGAAGCATCTTGCGAGCCTTTGAAGTTGCAAGAGCGCTCGTTGGAATAAATGCCATCGCACGTATACGAAGATCTACTGGAATCTGAATTGAATGTGCACGCTCTTTACCTGCAACGTTCTCTGTCCATGCGACAGTTGCACCGCCAAATAGCGCCGCTGCAACGTTATCAGGATGACCTTCCATCTCTGTAGCAATTGTGAGTAGCACTTCATCGCTCATTTTATCTGTGCCTGTGAGCACCAATGCGCGAGCCAGAACTAGTCCACCAATAATTGCAGAGGCAGATGATCCCAATCCGCGACCGTGAGGAATCACATTGAGTGCGCGAACAGCTACACCTTTAGGTTTTCCACCAAGGAAATCAAAACCTTTATACATAGCCTTTACAAGAAGGTTCTTATCGGTGCGTGGAACATCATCTGCGCCTTCACCAGTGACATCAATATCAAGGCCTGGTTCATCGAGAATCTGCGCTACATATCGGTCGTACATTCCGAAAGCTAAGCCAAATGAATCAAAGCCTGGTCCTAAGTTTGCAGATGTTGCAGGGACTTGAACCTGAATGGGATTCGCTTTAAATGTTGGTTTTGCCATGGCGCTACTCGGTTTCCCTAATTGCTCTTCACTAAGCCGAGCGCTTTCGCTGCAGCATCTGCATTTACAGGAACGACTACAGGATCTGAGGCACCTTCAAGGGCCCAAGGAATATCTTTAAGGCCATTTCCTGTGCATGTAATAACAATTGTCTTATCTTTCGGAAGCTTTCCAGCGTTCTTATACTTAATAAGCCCTGCTAAACCTGCTGCAGATGAAGGTTCGCAGAAGATTCCTTCACGAGCTGCAAGTAGGTGATAGGCAGCAAGAATTTCTTCATCTGTAACTGAATCAATAAGTCCGCCAGATTGATCGCGTGCTTCAATCGCTTGATCCCATGAAGCTGGGTTACCAATACGAATCGCTGTTGCAATTGTCTCTGGCTTTGCAACAGGCTTACCTGTAACAAGAGGCGCAGAACCTGCAGCTTGGAAGCCCCACATCTGCGGAAGTTTCGATGAAATCCTATCGTTGCGATATTCGTTGTAGCCCTTCCAATATGCAGTGATATTTCCTGCATTACCGACAGGCATTGTGTGAATATCTGGAGCATCGCCCAACATATCTACAACCTCAAAGGCGGCAGTCTTCTGCCCTTCAATGCGATATGGATTTACCGAGTTAACAAGCGATACTGGATAGTGCGCAGAGAGATCACGCGCTAGAACTAAGCAATCATCAAAGTTTCCATCAACCTGCAGAAGTTTTGCGCCGTGCACAACTGCTTGCGCTAACTTGCCCAGTGCAATCTTGCCTTCAGGGATAAGAACTG
>JBIICC010000030.1:0-11754 GCA_044239085.1 Candidatus Planktophila sp. | reverse complement strand
ATGGATGTAAAGGTCGGCGATGTCGTTCTCTACAGCAAGTACGGCGGAACAGAAGTTAAGTACAACAACGAGGAGTACCTCGTACTCTCTGCTCGCGACATCCTCGCGATTATCGAGAAGTAAACCATGGGAAAGATGCTTGAATTCGACGAGCACGCTCGTCGCGCAATGGAACGTGGTGTCAACCAACTCGCTGACACTGTCAAGGTAACACTAGGACCTAAGGGTCGTAACGTCGTTATCGCAAAGTCATTTGGTGCGCCAACAATTACAAACGATGGCGTAACAATTGCAAAAGAGATTGAACTCTCTGATCCAGTTGAGAACATGGGCGCACAGCTTGTTAAGGAAGTTGCTACAAAGACCAACGATGTCGCTGGTGATGGAACAACAACTGCAACAGTGCTCGCTCAGGCAATGGTGAAGGAAGGTCTTCGTAACCTTGCAGCCGGTGCACAGCCAATGGATCTCAAGCTCGGCATTGAAGCAGCAGTTGTTGCTGTCTCTGCTCGCCTTCGCGAAAATGCAACGGTAGTTAAGGACAAGGCTCAGATTGCTGACGTCGCAACTATCTCTGCACAAGATCGCGCAATCGGCGAACTCATCGCTGAAGCGATGGATAAGGTCGGCAAAGATGGAGTCATCACTGTAGAAGAAGCTTCTACGACTGCGCTTGAACTCGAATTCGCAGAAGGTATGCAATTCGATAAGGGCTATATCTCTCCATACTTCGTCACAGATCCAGATCGCATGGAGTCTGTATTAGACGATGCTTACATCCTCATCTCTGCCAACAAGATTTCAGCTCTTTCTGAACTCCTTCCTCTTCTAGAGAAGGTTTCACAGGCAGGTAAGCCTCTCTTGATCATCGCAGAAGATGTCGAAGGCGAAGCGCTTTCTACTCTCGTTGTAAACCGCATGCGTGGAGTATTTACATCAGCTGCGGTTAAGGCACCAGGTTTCGGAGACCGTCGCAAGGCAATGTTGCAAGACATGGCAATCTTGACTGGCGGAACTGTTATCTCTGCTGAAATCGGAATGAAGCTTGAAGCTGCAACACTTGAAGATCTCGGTCGCGCTCGTCGCATCGTCATTACAAAGGATGCAACAACAATCGTGGATGGCTCAGGCGATAAGGCACTTGTTGCTGGTCGCGTATCTGAGCTCCGCAACGAGATTGCTTCTTCTGATTCTGATTGGGATCGCGAGAAGCTACAAGAGCGTGTTGCAAAGCTTGCCGGTGGCGTCTGCGTCATCAAGGTTGGCGCACACACCGAAGTAGAACTCAAAGAGAAGAAGCACCGTCTTGAAGATGCAATCTCAGCAACTCGCGCTGCAGTTGAAGAAGGAATCGTTATCGGTGGAGGCGCAGCACTTGTGCATGCGGCAGATGCTCTTAACGACAATCTCGGATTCACAGGCGATAAGGCTGTTGGTGTTGCACTTGTTCGCAAGGCTTGCGATGAACCACTTCGCTGGATTGCAGAGAACGCCGGACTTGAAGGCTACGTCGTAGTTGCAAAGGTCCGCGCACTCAAGTCCAACGAAGGCTTCAACGCTGCAACTGATGTCTATGGCGATCTTGCAAAAGATGGCGTTATCGATCCAGTGAAGGTAACTCGCTCAGCACTTGCTAACGCTGCTTCAATTGCTGCGATGTTCATTACAACAGAAGCTGTTGTATTCGAACGTCCTGCAGATGCAGAACCAGCTGCAAGCGGCCACGGACATTCACATGGTCCAGGAGGCCACAGCCACTAAGTTCACGAGTGGCTAATAGATTCAGCCACTAATAGCTAATTAGTAAAAGAGAAATCCCCCGTCACTATTTCTAGTGGCGGGGGATTCTCTATTTCTTAGGAGAAATTATGATGCTTCTGAAATGCTTGGAATTCCGCGGCTCTCAAGAATCACGGCGCGATCATCTTCTGAGAGACCTCCCCAGATTCCGTAGGGCTCTTGTACTGCGAGCGCATGTGTGCGGCAAGCTTGGATGACAGGGCATGAGGCGCAGACAGCTTTCGCTGCATTCTCGCGGTTGCGACGACGTGGTCCACGTTCGCCATCAGGATGGAAGAACATCTCTGAATCCATCGAACGGCATGATCCCTCGTACTGCCACTCCCATTGCTCTGCAATTGGTTGAGGTAGTCGTGAAAGTTCGGCCATGGCTTAGCTCCTTTTCGTGCGTATGAGGAGAATCTACAACCGTTTCATAGGTTGTTCAATAGGCAACGCGCCATAAGTTCTTCAAATGGGCGAAATGTCCGATTTTCAACTGGTGAGTTAGGCCACTTCACGCCACGATAGCGCTATGGCAAAACGTGCCCACGACGTCGTGGAGGAGAAGCTCACCGTTGCTGCGGTGGCCCGCCAAATCGGCGTCGCACCAGCCACCTTACGTACCTGGGATCGCCGTTATGGCCTTGGGCCTTCAGAACATAACGATGGCGAGCATCGCCGCTACTGCCCAGGAGATGTAGCAAGACTTATGACAATGCGGCGCCTCATCGTTGCAGGAGTTTCTCCGGCAGAGGCTGCAGAAAAAGCGAAGAATTTTAAGGGCGTCATCAAGGTAAAGAAGATTGTTGAAGAGTTTGAAGTTCGTGAGGAAGTTGTAGATGCGATCTATAAAGCCCTGCAAAGTTTCGATCGCGCATTTGTTGAAGAGACTATTGCACACGAAATAGCTGAGTATGGCGTTGAAGGCGCATGGTCTGATGTCATTGTTCCAACGCTCTTTTTGATAGGCCAGGATTGGGAGACAGAGCAGAAGGGAATTGAGGTAGAACATCTCTTCTCCGAAATTCTCAAACGCATCATGCATAACCAAGTTGTTGAATTAAAGAAGCCACTCAACTCTCGTCCAGTATTACTCGCTGCAGTTGGCGAAGAACTTCACTCACTGCCGG
Source organism: Candidatus Planktophila sp. (assembly GCA_044239085.1). GTDB lineage: Bacteria > Actinomycetota > Actinomycetes > Nanopelagicales > Nanopelagicaceae > Planktophila. The sequence goes on along the minus strand of JBIICC010000030.1, from coordinate 8,842 downwards.
TGTATGCACTTGCTGCAGCTCTCTGCGGACGCAATATTCAGACCTATGTCTTGGGTGCCCGAACTCCTTTAGGGGCGCTCTCTGCAATGGTTTCACGCGTTGCACCACCTGCAATTTTCTTATGGGCCCAATTGCCAAAGAATGCAGAAGCCAAATACTGGGAAGAGATCCCTTCAATCCGTCCAGCCCCACGAATCGTCGTTGGTGGTCCGGGCTGGGATTCGATTGAATGCTCTGAAGTCATTAGGGCAGAGGGCCTTGAGCATGCCTGCGATGAGATTGAGCAGGCGCTAGGGGCTTAATTGAGCCGGTAGACTGCTCACTCGAAGACCGCGAGGAGAGCCATTTACATGAGTATCGATTCTGAAAAGGTCGCGCTCCTTGGCCTCACATATGACGATGTCTTACTTCTTCCAGATGCTTCAGATGTAGTTCCTTCAGAAGTAGATACATCTACTCGCCTCACACGAAATATCACCTTGGCTGTTCCGCTGGTTTCATCAGCGATGGATACAGTTACAGAATCCACAATGGCGATCGCAATGGCGAAAGCTGGTGGAATCGGAATCATTCACCGTAACTTGCCGATTGAAGAACAAGTTGCCCACGTTAAATTGGTAAAGAACATCGGCCTTTCAGGTGCTGCAGTGGGTGTAGGAGATGATGGATTTGCTCGCGCACAAGCGCTGATCGAGGCTGGCGTGGATGTTGTTGTTGTTGATACCGCACATGGACATCACCGCGCAGTGCTGGATGCGATTGAGCGCATTAAGAAGTTCTCATCTACCGTTGAGATTATCGGTGGCAACGTTGCAACTCGCGCTGGCGCACAAGCGCTTATCAATGCAGGAGCCGATGCCGTAAAGGTTGGCGTTGGTCCCGGATCTATCTGCACAACTCGCGTTGTTGCAGGCGTTGGAGTTCCGCAAGTAACGGCAATTATCGAAGCCGCTAAGGCATGCAACAAAGCGGGCATTCCGCTGATTGCAGATGGCGGACTTCAGTATTCAGGCGACATCGTTAAAGCAATCGTTGCTGGTGCAAACTCAGTAATGCTTGGCTCACTGCTTGCAGGTTGCGAGGAATCTCCTGGCGAACTCGTTGAAATTGATGGTCGCAAGTACAAGGCATATCGCGGAATGGGTTCACTTGGCGCAATGCAATCTCGTGGAGAAAAGAAGTCCTATTCCAAAGATCGCTATATGCAAGATGATGTTCTCTCTGAAGACAAACTTGTTCCAGAAGGAATTGAAGGAAAGGTTGCATATCGTGGACCTGTCGCAGAAGTAGTTCACCAACTTGTTGGCGGATTACGTAGCGGCATGGGTTATGCAGGAGCACCTGATATCGAAACACTTCGCCATGAAGGTCGACTTATTCAAATCACTGCAGCTGGCTTACAAGAGAGCCACCCACATGATGTATTGCATGTGGCCGATGCACCTAACTACAGCAAGAAGAAATAAGCCATGGATATCGAAATAGCCCCAGGAAAACGTGCACGCCACGCATATTCATTTGAAGATATTGCAATCGTCCCGAGCCGACGCACACGTACACCTGAAGATGTATCGACTGCCTGGCAGATTGATGCTTACAAGTTTGATCTTCCACTTATTGCAGCCCCAATGGACTCAGTTGTTTCACCAGAGACAGCAATTGCAATCGGAAAGCTTGGCGGTCTTGGCGTTCTAAATCTTGAGGGACTCTGGACTCGTTATGACGATCCACGTATTCCACTGGGTGAAATCGCATCGATGCCAGATAAGCATGCAACTCGTCGTATGCAAGAGATTTATGCAGCACCTATTCGCCCAGAGCTGATCAAAGAGCGCATCAAGCAGATTCGCGACTCAGGCGTCACAGTTGCAGCTTCCCTTTCACCACAACGCACAGCCGAACTTCATAAGGCAGTTATCGATGCTGGAGTAGATATCTTCGTTATTCGCGGAACAACTGTTTCTGCAGAACATGTTGCAGCTGAGAATGAAGCACTTAATCTTAAGAAATTCATCTATGAACTCGATGTCCCCGTCATTGTTGGTGGCGTTGCTACAACTACTGGTGCACTTCACTTGATGCGTGCAGGAGCTGCTGGTGTTCTCGTTGGATTCGGCGGGGGAGCAGCTCACACCACGCAAACAGTTCTTGGCATTCAAGTGCCGATGGCCACAGCAGTTGCAGATGTTGCAGCAGCTCGCCGCGAATACCTTGATGAATCAGGTGGACGTTATGTTCATGTGATTGCAGATGGTTCTGTTGGAAAATCTGGAGATATTGCAAAGGCAATCGCATGTGGAGCGGACGCAGTCATGATGGGTTCAGCACTTGCTAAGGCAGTTGAATCACCAGGACTTGGTTGGCACTGGGGATCTGAGGCCTATCACGCAGAAGTTCCACGCGGTCAGCGCGTTAACGTTGGAACCGTCGGAACACTGGAAGAGATTCTCAACGGACCTTCACATGCATCTGATGGCTCAATGAACTTATTTGGCGCACTACGTCGCGCAATGGCCACATGTGGTTACTCAGATGTGAAGTCATTCCAGCGCGTAGAAATCATTATGCAGCATGGCCGATAGTCGACCAGTACTTGTCGTCGATTTCGGCGCACAGTATGCACAGCTGATTGCGCGACGAGTTCGTGAAGCACAAGTCTTCTCTGAAATTGTTCCATCCTCGATCACGGCTGCGGAAGTAGCAGCGAAGAACCCGCAGGCAATAATTCTTTCCGGTGGTCCATCATCTGTATATGCAGATCACGCGCCGAAAGTTGATCCAGCAATCTTTGCACTCAATATTCCAGTATTCGGTATTTGTTACGGATTCCAGACAATGGCTGCAGCTCTTGCTGGCGTTGTTGCACAGACCGGTAAATCAGAGTTCGGTCGTACTCCGCTTTCAGTAAAGCCTGGCTCAAAGATTTTTGCGGGACTTCCTAATTCACAATCTGTCTGGATGTCTCATGGAGATGCAGTCTCTGAAGTGCCTGCAGGATTTACCATTTCAGCATCAACTGCAGATACACCGATTGCAGCATTTGAAGATGCCAGTGGAAAGCTTGCGGGGGTTCAATTCCACCCTGAAGTCCTACATACAGAACATGGCCAAGCTATTTTGAAGAATTGGCTCATCAATATTGCAGGATGTACTCCAACGTGGACAACCGAAAATATTGCCCACGATGAGATTGAAAAGGCGAAGAGCGCTATTGGGGATAAGCGGGTTATCTGCGGTTTATCTGGAGGCGTTGATTCTGCGGTCGCGGCGGCGATTATTCAGCGCGCTGTCGGCAAGCAACTAACCTGTGTCTTTGTAGATCATGGACTTCTTCGCAGCGGCGAATCAGAGCAAGTACAACGCGACTTCGTTGCCGCAACTGGCATTGAACTCGTTGTTGTCGATGCCCGAGAGCAATTCTTAAACGCACTTGCCGGGGTCACAGATCCAGAGACAAAGCGGAAGATTATTGGTCGAGAGTTCATTCGTTCATTTGAAGCTGCAGCACGCGATATTGCAGCTGGTGGAGAAGTTGAATTTCTCGTACAGGGAACCTTGTATCCAGATGTTGTTGAATCTGGTGGCGGAACAGGAACTGCAAATATTAAATCGCACCACAATGTTGGCGGCCTGCCCGATGATCTGAAATTTAAGTTGGTTGAGCCATTGCGTACTCTCTTTAAGGATGAGGTGCGCCAAGTTGGCCTTGAACTTGGTCTGCCTGAAGAGATTGTTTGGCGTCAGCCATTTCCTGGTCCTGGACTTGGAATTCGCATCATTGGTGAAGTCACTGCAGAGCGTTTAGAAATCCTGCGCCATGCAGATCTGATTGCACGAGAAGAACTCAAGGCAGCTGGCCTTGATCGCGAAATCTGGCAATGCCCAGTTGTGCTTCTTGCCGATGTTCGAAGCGTTGGCGTTCAGGGAGATGGCCGTACCTATGGCCACCCAATCGTTCTGCGCCCGGTATCTAGCGAGGATGCAATGACTGCAGATTGGTCTCGCCTTCCTTATGATGTGCTCGAGAAAATTTCAACGCGGATTACCAACGAGGTTCGTGAGGTAAATCGCGTCGTTCTTGATGTAACTAGTAAGCCGCCAGCAACTATCGAGTGGGAGTGAGTAGTTAAGCTATGAAGAGAATTACTGTAACCACTTTATTTGTAAGCCTTCTGCTTTCTTCACTCTCTTTCGCTCCGGCTCAAGCTGCAAAACCCTCAAAGATTCTCTGCAAGCCAACAACTGCGAAGCCACACGCACCTATGAAGACCAATCCGCCACAAACAGTTGCAAAGAAGCTTCCGAAACAATTAATCCTTCGAACAAATTGTGGCGTCGTTGAGATTGCGCTCGATCCAAAGGCGCCATTTACAGTGACACAGATTTCAGCTCTCGCACGCGCTGGTTACTACAATAAATCTCTCTGTCACCGTGAAGCAGTCTCTGGTTTCTACATGCTCCAATGTGGAGACCCAACTGCACAAGGCAATGGGGGTCCGGGGTTCACTTACGGAGATGAGAACCTACCAATAGGTCAAGCTCTGCCTTATCCCGCTGGCACAGTTGCGATGGCAAATTCTGGACCACAGAATCCAAATTCGAATGGCAGCCAGTTCTTCCTCGTCTTTGCAGACTCTCCAGCTCTTGGGCCCTCTTACACAATCTTGGGAAAGATCACCAAAGGCCTTGATGTTTTGAAATTCATTGCATCAAAGGGCGTTGATGATCCCAGCGGAATCGGCAAGCCGAAGATTAAAGTTGCGATCGAATCTGCAATAGTCAGATAGCTTAGGCGTTACGAACCTTTGAAGTAATTGTTCCAATTCCTTCAATCGTTGTCACAACTACTTCGCCGCCTTTGAGGAATTTGGTTGGGTTAAAGCCCATACCAACACCTTGTGGTGTTCCCGTATTGACGACATCACCTGGGTGTAGCTCCATAAATTGTGACAGGTACCAGATGCAATGATTGATTTTGAAAATCAAATCGCTGGTCCGTGAATCCTGACGCATCTCAGCATCGACCTTGCACGAAAGCGCAACATCTGTCGGATCATACGAATCTGCAGTAACAATCCAAGGTCCCATTGGATTAAATGTTGGAAATGACTTTCCCTTCATCCACTGACCGCTGCGTTCAACCTGCCAGTAGCGCTCTGATACATCTTGAGAAATTGTGTATCCAAGAATGTGCTGAGCAGCTTCTTCTTCAGATTTCAAATAAAGAGCGCGCTTGCCAATCACAACACAGAGTTCAACTTCATAATCAGTCTTGAGCGAATTAGGAGGAACGATGATGTCGTCATTTCCGCCAATTACTGTGTCGGGCGCTTTCATAAAGACAACAGGCTCTGGTGGAGGAGTAGCTCCTGTTTCAATTGCGTGCTGGGCATAATTCAAACCGATACAGACAACTTTTGTAGGTCGAGCAACTGGAGATCCAAGGCGATAGTCAGCGATCCTTACACGTGGGCGGTTGCTGATATCAAGGGCACGGATCTTCTCCATCGCCCCATTTTCAAGCTCTGTACGATTCCAATCAGAGATGATGTCATCGACAAAAACTGCCTCTGATTCATCACAAATAATGGCTGGTTTCTCATGATGAATCTCTCCAAGTCGTGCAATGCGCATTTTTTTCCCGTTCTCTCTAGGTAGCGTTGAATTCAACTGATGCGAGTGAAAATTACCAACAAGTGCAGGTTATCACCAAATTCACAAATTCTTAAAAACTGCACGCTCTAGTCAACGGTAGGTATTTCACAATAGAATCAACTCATCACATCAGACAAGTTAGTGATTTAAATATCAGGAGGCAACTGTGTCCGAGGAAGTCTTTGCTCGTAGAAGCGAAAACTGGTTTGCACTAAAGGATAAGCACGGCTTTATCTACCGTGAACGCCTACGCAACCAAGGGTATGCACCTGATGTCTTCATCAATAAGCCAGTTATTGGAATCGCATCAACGTGGTCTGAACTCAATCCTTGCAATGGCCACCTCAATCGAGTCGCCGAGGCGGTCAAGCGCGGTGTTTGGGAGTCCGGCGGATTTCCACTTGAATTTCCTGCGATGTCCCTGGGTGAGCCAATCATGCGCCCAACAACAATGTTATTTCGCAATCTACTTGCGATGGAGGCCGAGGAGCTTATTCGCGCTAATCCTTTAGACGGTGTTGTGCTTCTTGCTGGTTGCGATAAGACGCCTCCAGGATTACTCATGGGAGCGGCAAGTGTGGATCTTCCAACCTTGATGATTACTGGTGGACCAATGCTTAACGGTCGCTACCAAGGAAAGACTCTTGGATCTGGAACCGCTGTCTGGAAATACAGCGAAGAACTTCGCGCTGGCAAGATGACTATTGAAGAATTCTTTGCGATGGAGAGCTGTTCAGCTCGTTCAAACGGTAGCTGTATGACTATGGGTACTGCTTCAACTATGGCATGTGTAACTGAAGCGCTAGGTGTTCAGCTGCCAGGAAGTGCGGCTATTCCTGCAGTGGATGCTCGTAGATATTCGACTTCGCACGAAGCAGGCCGTCGCATCGTTCAGATGGTGCATGAAGATCAGAAACTATCGAAAATTCTTACTCGAGAAGCATTTGAAAATGCAATCCGCGTTAACGCTGCAATTGGTGGCTCTACAAATGCAGTTGTTCACTTACTTGCGATCGCCGGCCGAATCGGCGTGAAGCTAGAGCTCGAAGACTTCGATTGTCTCGCTCGAGAGGTCCCAGTCCTCGTAAATCTCATGCCATCAGGTGAGTACTTGATGGAAGAGTTCTTTGACGCTGGCGGTCTACCTGCAGTGATGAAAGAGATTGAGGGTCTCCTTCATACCGACCAGATGACTGTTTCTGGAAAGACTGTGGCAGAGAATATTGAGAACGCTAAATCATGGAATGACGATGTCATTACTCCGTTCGCTACCCCGTTCCAAAAAGCTGGTTCTGGAATTGTTGTGGTACGTGGCTCGCTCGCTCCAGATGGTGCAGTTCTCAAAGTTTCTGCAGCAACTCCATCACTCTTGCAACATAGAGGTGTTGCAATGGTCTTTGATCGCATTGAAGAGTATTTGGAAGTTGCTGATGATCCAGATCTAGATGTCACTCCAGATACTGTCTTGGTACTTCGAAATGCAGGCCCAATGGGATACCCAGGTTTTCCTGAAGTTGGAAATATGCCTCTACCTAAGAAAATTCTTGAGATGGGTATCACCGATATGGTGCGCGTCTCAGATGCTCGCATGAGTGGAACTGCATACGGCACGGTTGTACTTCACGTCTCACCAGAAGGCGCAGCTGGAGGGCCGCTTGCGCTCGTTGAAAATGGAGATGAAATCGAACTCGATGTTCCAAATCGTTCTCTTACCTTGCATGTCACCGAAGAGGTACTTGCCGAACGTCGCGCAAAGTGGAGCAATCCCAATGAGCTTCCTGATCGCGGTTGGTCACGACTTTATGTGCAACATGTTCAGCAAGCACACTTGGGCGCTGACTTTGACTTCCTCGTAGGTGGAAGTGGATCGGGAATTCCTCGTCACTCACACTAGTTAACTCACACTGGTTAAAAGGACGTTGCTTAAAAAGGTTGGGCGAACTTCGTCTCTTCTGTTGCTTCTAACTCAAGCAAGCGATTCCACTTTGCATTGCGCTCAGAGCCATGAGTCGAACCGACTTTAATCTGTTGCGCCTTCCAGCCTGTAGCTAAATCTGCAAGCCAGCTATCTTCAGTCTCTCCCGAACGAGCAGAAACTACAGTCTTAAAGCCAGCCCTGTGGGCGTTTTCTAGAACGCGAAGAGTTTCAGAGACGAGCCCGTTCTGATTCGGCTTAATGAGAATCGCATTTGCGCTCTTCTCACTGACTCCACGTTCAAGTCGTGATGGGCTTGTCGTGAAAAGGTCATCACCGAGCAATTGCAATTGCTGTGGCGCAATCTCTGCGTAGCTACTCCATGAGCTCCAATCATCTTCTGCAAAAGGATCTTCAATAGAGATAATCGGTTGATTTTTAACAAGAGATGCGATGAAGTCAACAAATTCGGCCGGCGCATAACTTTTCTTGGCATTCTGTAATTCGTACTTTCCTCTGGTAAAGAATTGGGTAGAGGCAATATCAAGAGCGAGCGAAACATCTACTCCTGGCCTGAGCCCAACTTCCTGGATACATGAGACTACAAATGAACACGCACCTTCGATTGAATCAAATGGAATACCGAGACCACCTTCATCAGCAACAAGGTGAGTTACGAGACCTTTTTCACGGCCACGAACAGCAGCAAGTTCTCGTATTGAAACAATCCATGAGAGCGCTTCTGAGAAACTCTTGGCTCCATGTGGGAGAACTAAAACATCTTGAATATCTAGTGTGCGATTGGCGTGAGCTCCACCAGAGAGGATATTAACCATAGGCATTGGCAATAAGAGATCGCCCTTTGGTGTAAAGAGTCGGGCAAGAGATTGATTCTTGCTATGGGCCTCCGCTTTTGCAGCAGCAAGAGAAATTGCGAGTGTGGCATTAGCGCCTAACCCACTGTGGTTTTCTGACGGATCAATTCCTTTAATGATGCGATCTACTTCTTCAAGAGAGATTTCTTTTCCAAGGAGTGCGGGTGCGATCTTTGTATTCACATTTGCAATTGCACCAAATACTGATTTACCACCGTAGAACTTCTCTGCAAGCGGTGTTCCAGAATCACGTAACTCGACCGCTTCATAGGCGCCGGTGGAAGCTCCCGAGGGAACACGGGCAGTGTGTATCGAAGTGTCATCAAGTGCGATGGAGGCAGCAACTGTTGGTCGCCCCCGTGAGTCAAGGACTTGATATCCATGCACCTTTGTAATC
>JBIICC010000105.1:0-2946 GCA_044239085.1 Candidatus Planktophila sp. | reverse complement strand
TTTGGACACAAGTTGCAATAGGAATTGGCTATTTACTAGGTGATGTACTCAGCACCGCTGCAAATTACTATCTTTACGGAATCGTTGGCGTAATAGTTTTAATCTCCTTGGTTCCTATGTTTATAGAACTCTTCAGAGAGTGGCAATCAAAACGATTTAAGAAGTAGTTAGAGGCCGAGATCTTCTAGCGAATATGCTGCGTAGTACTTATATCCTGCATCAATAATCTTCTGCTTTGCACCACGTTCAACGATAACAGCAACGCCAACAACAATTGCGCCTGCTTCGACTAGCGCATCGACTGCCGTCAATACAGAGCCGCCCGTTGTTGAAGTATCTTCCACAGCTAAGACCTTCTTGCCTTTAACATCCGGTCCTTCGATTCTGCGCTGTAGTCCGTGAGCTTTCTCAGCTTTACGGACAACGAAAGAATCAATTGCCTTACCGTTCTTTGCAGCAACGTGCATCATCGCTGTTGCAACTGGATCTGCTCCAAGAGTTAGCCCACCAACTGCCTCGTAATCTAAATCTTTTGTGAGTTCAAGCATTACTTCACCGACAAGTGGGGCTGCAATATGGTCGAGTGTGACGCGACGAAGGTCGACGTAGTAATCAGCTTCTTTTCCTGAAGATAAAATCACTTTTCCGTGGACGACGGCCTTATTTACAATTTCACTCTTTAACTGCTCGCGTGCGCTCATGGGGCGACCTTATCTCTACTCGTCATCTTCTTTGTAAATGATTACATCTGCGTTCTTACGTGTTGGTAGCCCTTTTACTGGGTTCTCCTTTAGTAGCGCATCGACTTCGATACGAAGCTTTGCAACTTCAACAGCCATATTTGCCATCGCGCTTTCGAGCTCGATAATCCTTTTAATTCCGGCATGGTTGATGCCTTCACCAACAAGGCGCTGAACCATTCGCAGGGATGCAATATCGCGCAACGAATAACGGCGATTGCGACCAACTGTGCGATCTGGTGAAACTAAACCTAAGCGATCGTATTGGCGCAGAGTTTGTGGGTGAAGCCCAGAAAGTTCTGCAGCGACCGAAATGACATATAAACCTGCATCATCATCTGGATGATCTTCTTGTGGGAGGTCCTTTGTCATTGTTTCGCCTTTGTGTTGAACTCTGCGCGGACATCATCTTCTGATGTAGCGATAGCAAAAGCTTTAATTGCTTCCTCTGCCTTACCTTCAACGCGGCGTGGAATCTGTACTTCAATAGTTATAAGTAAGTCACCGGTGATTGCACCTTTTTTAATTCCGCGACCTTTAACGCGCAGCACGCGACCTGTTGGTGTTCCTGCAGCTAAACGCACAGTGACATCATCGCCGAAAAGTGTTGGGACTTTGAGGTCTGCACCTAGTGCTGCTTCTGGGAAAGTTACAGGAAGTGTCAAAATTAAATGCTCGCCTTTGCGAGAGAAGATTGGGTGTGGCTTTACATGAAGCTGGATAAATAGATCTCCAGCGCCACCTTCACCAGGTGCACCTTTCCCTTTAACGCGAATCTTTGCGCCGTCATTTACTCCGGCAGGAACTCGTGCAGAAATATTCTGTGGACCATTGCCATCTGTATTTAACTTTAAATCTAGCGTTGTGCCAAAGACGGATTCTTTAAATGTAATTGTTGATTCTGTTTGTAAATCAGAACCTTTACGTGGACCGCGACGACCTCCGCCGCCAAATAGATTTGCGAAGATATCTTGCGGGTTTCCTCCGCCGAACATATCGGCGAAATCTCCACCTTGATATTGGCCGCCGCCAGTTGGTGCGCGGAAACCACCACGTTCAAACATTGATCGCGCTTCATCGTATTCGGCGCGCTTCTTGGAATCAGACAAGATGTCGTAGGCCTCAGAGACAGCTTTAAATTTCTCTTCTAAAGCGGTATTTCCTTGATTTTTATCTGGGTGTAGATCACGCGCTAAAGAGCGGTATTTCTTCTTAATTTCATCGGGGGTAGCTTTCTTATCTACTCCGAGAACCTTGTAGAAATCCTTCTCGTAAAGGTCTTTAGCGGCCATTGGTTATTACTCTGCCGGATCCGTCACAGCAACTCGCGCAGGGCGCAAGATGCGTTCTTTGTATTTATATCCAGGTTGCAAAATCTTTGACGCGGTCGCAACAGCAACATCTGCAGATGTGTCGTGTAGAAGCGCTTCATGAATCTGTGGATCAAAAGGTTCGCCCTCTGTTCCGTACTTCTCAAGGCCGAAGCGAGTTGTGATTGCAGCAAGTTGATCAGCGACGGCTTTAAATCCACCGGTGAGTTCGTTGTGGTCTGCAGCGCGATCAATATCATCGAGAGTTGCTAGAAGTTCTGTAAGTACAGCCCCGATAGCAAGCTCGTGCGAGAGTGCGCGATCGCGTTCTACACGCTTTCGATAATTCGCATACTCTGCCTGTAGTCGTTGTAGATCTGCAGTAAGGGCTGCAACCGGATCAATCTCTTGCTCCGGTGCAGCCTCTACTACAACTTCATCTACAACAGGGGTTGTCTCTTCAACAACCTGATCTGTTGCTTCAGTAGACATATTTTTATGCCTGGCCTTCGTCAATTACTTCTGCATCTTCAACATGATCTTCAGCTCCCGCTGATTCACCTGCTGCTTGCGCTCCTGCATTTGCATACATAAGAGCACCGAGTGCTTGTGAGATAGTCGAAACTTTTTCAGTGTTTGACTTGATTGACTCAAAGTTTGCACCGCCAAGAGATGTCTTGAGTTCAGCAAGTGCTTCATCAAGTTCTGTCTTCTTAGTTGCAGCTTCACCTTCGGTGAACTTATCTGCATTCTCGGTGAGGAACTTCTCTGTCTGGTAGACAAGTGAATCTCCAGTGTTACGGATTTCAGCTTCTTCGCGACGCTGCTTATCTTCATTAGCGTGCTCTTCAGCTTCTGCCATCATGCGGTCGATCTCTTCCTTTGAAAGAGCAGAT
>JBIICC010000029.1:0-11903 GCA_044239085.1 Candidatus Planktophila sp. | reverse complement strand
CGCAATATCTTTGTAATCGATATATGTGACCTTGTCGCGACAGAAGCTGCATGGCTTCTTCTTGAACTTCTTATTAAGGGCAGCAGCTTTCGCGCCCTTATTCTTTGGCTCGCGTAGAGCCTTATTATTTCTTGCTCCCATTGTGGTGCTCCTTTTCGGGCCCTTCTCGATAATTTCTTAGCGAGAAGGAATGGATTGTCGGTTAGTTATCTATTTAAAATGGTGGTTCGTCGGTAGTAGATGTTCCCCACCCACCGCCGGCTGATGAAGTCGTTGCAGCAGCCCAAGGATCATCGCCAAATGAATCTGCAGCAGCTGGTGCTGCAGCTCCACCGCTTCCGCCAGCACGCTGTGTGCGTGTGACTTTAGCTGTTGCGTTGCGAAGTGATGGACCTACTTCATCAACTTCAACCTCGAATACTGTGCGCTTTTCGCCTTCTTTTGTCTCGTACGAACGTTGCTTAAGACGTCCAGAGAGAATGACGCGCATTCCCTTTGTAAGTGACTCTGCAACATTCTCAGCAGCTTGACGCCAGATTTGGCACTGAAGGAAGAGGCTCTCGCCATCTTTCCATTCATTTGTTGCCTTATCTAAGTAGCGAGGTGTTGAAGCAACGCGGAATTTTGCTACCGCTGCACCACTTGGGGTGAAACGTAGCTCTGGATCGTCAACTAGGTTGCCGATCATTGTGATTGTGGTATCTCCTGCTGCCATTTTATTTCCTCTTATCTACTCGTGGAGTCCGTGCTTATAAATTACATCTCCGAAGTGACATCCATGGCGCGAAACGCCAAGGCTGTGCATTACTCCGGACGCATAACCTTTGTACGAAGAACAGATTCGTTCAGGTTTAGCTGACGATCTAACTCTTTGATAGCCGCTGGCTCGCAGTGCATATCTACAACTGCGTAAATGCCTTCTGGCTTCTTATTGATTTCAAATGACATACGGCGCTTGCCCCAAACATCGAGCTTGTCGACGCGGCCTCCGCTGTCTTTGATGATCTTGAGATATGTCTCAAGTGATGGTGTGACTGTACGTTCTTCGAGTTCTGGATCGAGAATGACCATTAATTCATAGTGACGCATGCGTTAACCCGACCTCCTTTGGACTAAGACGGCCACGGCATTTCCGTGGCAGGAGGGTTAATTCTCTTAGCTCATATGCCCGGAAGGGCGGTCTGAACCAAGGGGTTAAGGGTAACTCTCGCCTGTAGATAAGAGAAATTCGCTCGGGAATACGCGGGATTTCTGATGGCGGGCGGCCAGGCGCTGCAATAAGAGTAGAGAGGCCGCAATGCGGATCAGGCAGATGACTGAATATGCGACTACAGGCAGACCGAATTTGGCACCAGAGACGGTCGCAAGGTGTTGCCAGATTGCAAAGTGATAGAGAAGTTCGCAACCCTGCCAGAACCAGAAGATTGCGAGTTCGCGTTTATCAATCATTGCAATAACCACAAGGGGAGTAAGCCACAGAACATATTGCGGTGAGTAAACCTTGCTTACTGCCATCACGATAATGAATATGAATACAGCTGTATGAGCAAGGGTCGGTGGTGTGCGAAGTTGTAGAAGGTAAATTACAAGTGCTGTTGTTCCGACAAGTAACAGGAGAACAGATAGGTAATTCTGGTGAGTGAACTCGAGCCCTAGATTTGAGAGGGCATACCAGAGAGATCCCCAATCCGATCCGCGATTGAGATTGAGTGAATAGAAACGCCACCAACCATCTGGAGTTGTGAAAAATACTGGTGCGTTGATTGCCACAAAAGTTGCAACTACTACAGCTAAATACTTTAGGAAGTTCTGAATCTTCTCTTGTCTAAAGAAGATAAGTGCAATAGGAATAAGTAAGAAGATAGGTAGAAACTTTGTTGAGATTGAAATCCCAAGCAGTGCCGCGCTCAGCAAAATCTTCTCTCTATCAAATAAGTAGATTGCAACCATCATCGTTGCTATCGCCCAGAGATCCCAATTGATATAGAGCGATGCAACTGCCGCAGGTGCAAGTGGAAGTAAATATCCAAACTCTGGTCTAATCCTGTAGACGATAAAAGCTACAAATATAAATAAAAGTGCCAGAAGTGCGACATTTCCGTAGAAGTAGTTATGGACTCCGGTGGGAATTGCTTTGGCGGTAAGCCACATGATTGCGCCTTGTACTACCGGATATTCGACAGAGTTCTCTGCATCGCTATAGGACCAACGACCTGTATCTAACTCTCGCTCACCATAGAGAGCTGGGATATCGGAGTAACAAGCATGAATATATTGCCCTGGTGTCTGCCAATCTTCAGCTGCGCAGTAATTGAATTTTGCAAAACTTAAGAGTGATGTAAAGAGTGCGAGCAGCAATACGACGCGGAGAGAAACGCGCATCGAGAACTACTTCTTCTTCGGAGTTTGTACGCCGCCGCTTGTCATTACGACGGGATCGAGCCCACCAACATTTGCTGGTGCAGGGAAAGTCATAACCGGTTCGCCCTTCAGCGCGCCCTTCATAAATGCAGTCCAGATTCGCGCAGGGAAAGTTCCACCCGTTACTGAAGTTAGCCCACCGATACCGTTAAGTGATTCAGAAGCGCTATCGCGGAAGAGCGCGACCGATGCAGCCAGTTGCGGTGTGTAAGCGCTAAACCATGCAGATGCATTTGATTGTGATGTTCCGGTCTTGCCTGCCGCTGGTCGGCCTAGTGCGAGTGCAGCGCCACCTGTTCCACCATTTACGACGCTCTTCAGCGCATACGTTAGATCGGCCATAACTTCCTTACCAAATACTTCTTGGGTCTGTGCCTTTCCTTCATACAAGACGCCCTTATTTGGACCAGTTACAGATGCAACCATGTACGGCTTTGAATAAATACCTTGCGCTGCAAATGTTGCATATGAGTTAGTTACATCGATGACGTGTGGGCTTGCAACACCGAGTGCTACAGATGGAGTTGCAATCATTGCAACGCTCTCAGGAATTCCTGCTCTACGGGCTGCATCAACAACTTTATCCATTCCCGCTTTCATCGCAAGTGGAACATAGACAGTGTTAATTGAGTGTTGAGTTGCACTTAGGAGATCAACTTGTCCCCAACCTTCATTGCCATAATTGGAGACTTCATACGGCTTTCCTAAATCATCAAATATTTGTGGTGAATCGCCATTCCACATTGAAGTCAGTGGGATACCTGCCTCAAGTGCCGCAACCAGTGCAAATGGCTTAAATGTAGAGCCGGCAAGTGCAATCGATTGCGTTGCATCATTTAATTGGCGAACTACATAATCTTTTCCGCCATACATAGCAATAACTTCACCAGTACCTGGTCGAATTGCAACCAGTGCGATGTGAAGATTATCTGGCGCTTTTGTTGGATACAACTTATTTACAGCATCAACTGCTGAACGTTGTGCGCGAGCTTCAAGGGTTGTCTTAATGACATACCCGCCGACAAGTAATTGATCTTGCGTAAAGCCAAGTTTGCTCAGCTCTTTCTGAACTGCGTCGATGATGTAACCCTTAGGTCCACTGAGTTGTCCAGAAGTCGTTCGTGGTGTTACCACTGGCATCTTTGCAGCTTTCGCTTCTGCCTCGGTTATCCACTTCTTATCAAGCATTCCTTGAATTACATATTTGAAGCGATTCTCTAAACGCACACCATTTTCTTTAGAGAGCGAAGGATCGTAGTAACCAGGCGAGCGCAAGATGCTCGCGATGACGGCGATCTGAGATAGCGAAAGTTGATTTACATTTCTATTGAAATACTGCTGCGCAGCGGTTTGTACTCCATAGGAGCCGCGGCCAAAGTAAATAGTGTTGAGATAATTCTCGAGGATCTGATCTTTCGTCAGCGCATTCTCAAGCTTGAGCGAAATAACAAGTTCTTTAATCTTTCGCTGAACCGTTCGGCTGGGTGTTAAGAATGCTGTCTTGGCATATTGCTGTGTAATAGTCGATCCACCCTCGCCATTGAGAGAGCCAGACTTTAAATTGTTGAGAATCGCTCTAGCGATACCGGTAGGGCTAAATGCGCGGTTCGAATAGTAATTACGGTCTTCGGCTGCCATGACGGCATATCGCATCTTCATTGGAATCTTTGCAAGTGGAAGTATCTGGCGATTTTGAGTGCCGATACGGCCAATTTCTGTTCCGTTGGAATATTGAATAATTGTTGATTGGCTATTTACATATGCATTCGGATCTGGAATTGAGACTGTGAACCAGGCAAAGGCAAAGAGCGTTGCTCCTGCGATAAAACCAAATCCGGCGAGAAAGATTCCCGCCCGAATTAACTTGGTCTTAATCATTTGCCTAGATTACTGGGTAACGATGCTTACTTCAGCGAAGCGAAGTCCTCATCCTCCAAGGTTCGCTGGCGACGTGGTGTTTTACGCTCGCGGCCATCGCCTAATAGATAGGTGGAACACAGGTGGTTCCAAGAACATTTTCTGCAGACTTCAACGACATACACAGAGAATTCTCCGAACTCTTTCTCCATCTCGACAAGCTCTGCACCATTCTTAATGCGCCCTGAGAATTGTCCTAGTTGATCACCAAAGGTGTAGCGAATCTCAACCAAAGTATCTTTCTTACAAACTGGACAGTTTCGGTCTGCTTTCTCTCCGTGGTATTTCGCGGCTCTCATTAAATATGGGTCTGCATCGCATGCATCGACTACTCCACGAAATAGTGCGAGCAGGGTTGAACGCTTATCGAGTGAATAATCGATGAACCCTCGTCGCGTTTTCATAGTAGGAGAAGAATAATCCTCTTTCATTAACTACGCTTCTCATATGAACTTCTGGCAATTACTGAGAGATCGCAAGCTCTCTCGACTGCTCAGAGTTAGATGGTCTGGCCAGATTACCGATGGAATCTTTCAGAGCGCTCTCGCCTCATTTATTCTCTTCTCACCTGAACGCCAAGCAAGTGCGGTAAATGCCGCCGTTGCATTTGCCGTTGTTCTCTTGCCTTATTCCATCGTCGGCCCATTTGTTGGAACTCTCCTAGATAGATTTTCACGGCAGCGTGCAATTCTCTTCTCAAATCTAGTTCGCTCAGCAACTCTCTTGGTAATCGCCTTTCTTATCTTTAATGGCTACACCGGTGTTGAAATCACAGTTGTCGTTCTCGTCGCATTCGGTGTCAATCGATTAATCCTTGCCGGGCTCTCAGCGGGAATTCCACTTATGACTACGCCGAAAGATTTGATATCAGCAAATGCTCTCGCCGTAACAGGCGGTTCGGTTTGGGTTGTACTCGGCGGCGGAATCGGACTTGGAATACGACAACTTCTCGATGGTTCATCCAGTGCAGATAGCGCAGATGCCATCATCATTCTCGTTGGTTCGCTTGGTTATCTCATGGCAGCCCTCTTTGCATCGCTACTTACTAAAGATGAAATCGGTCCTCGGCCTCACGAGATTGTTAAAGGTAGCTTTACACAAGGTTTAATTGAGATGCGCGAAGGCTTTGAATTTCTGCGAAATCACGCAGATGCTGCGCGAGGTATCGTCGCGATTGCAATTCATCGCGGTGGTTTAACCGCCCTGACTTTAGCTGCGCTCTTGTTGGAGCGAAATACATTTAATGATCCCGCCGATAGTGAGGCAGGTTTAGCTGGGCTAAGCCTCACACTCACAATTGCAGCGGTTGGTTTTGTCATTGGTGCACTGATTGCGCCGATTGGTGTTCGCAAGGTTGGACGTCACCGATGGATGCGTTTATCAATCTCTGCTGCAAGCTTGAGTGCGCTACTACTGGTTATCGATAGAACTCCAGTGCTGCTCGCCGCAACTGCTTTCTTTACCGCACTCTGCGGCCAGAGCGTGAAGGTAACAAACGATGCTCTTGTGCAATCAAAGATTGATGACTTCTATCGTGGTCGAGTCTTTGCTGTCTACGATGTCGTTGTTAACTTCGCAATCGTTTCAGGTGCGCTCTTTGCAGCATGGATCTTGCCGCTCAGTGGGGACTCTTGGTTATTGCCACTCATCATTTCAATTGCGTGGATGCTCGTTGCAACAATAATTCTGCGACCACGCAAGTTCTTTCTCAAAGATGCTACGAACTAGGGATGGCGCCTAGCTTTCCACCATTGAATTAACTCTTCGGTGGCGCGCTCTTCTCCAAGTGGACCATGCTCCATACGTAACTCCATAAGGAAATCAAGGGCTTTACCAACATCTGCGGATGGTTTTAAGTCGAGTAATTGCATAACTTGTGCGCCATCAAGATCTGGACGAATTTTAGAAAGTTCTTCCTCGGTCTCCAACTTAGCAATTCTCGCTTCGAGTCCGTCATAAGTGCGTGCAAGGCGCTCGGCCTTCTTTGCATTACGCGTCGTGCAATCAGCCCTGGTTAACACATGGAGATGTACAAGTAATTCACCTGCATCGCGGACATATCTCCGAACTGCAGAATCTGTCCATTCGCCATCTCCATAACCATGGAATCGAAGGTGTAGGGCAATAAGCGTTTCGACCGCATCGATCGTCTCATTATCAAAGCGGAGCGCTTTTAGCCGCGTCTTAGATAGGCGTGCGCCTACTACTTCGTGGTGATGAAATGAAACTCCACCGCCGTCAATGAGATTACGAGTCTTTGGTTTACCGATGTCATGAAGGAGTGCAGCAAGGCGAATAACAAGATTCGGTCCACCTAATCGATCTTCATGAGAGATTGCTTGTTCGAGTACGGTGATTGAATGCTCATAAACATCTTTATGGTGATGATGTTCGTCGATCTCAAGACGTAGCTTTGGAATCTCTGGAAGCACAAGTGTTGCAAGTCCTGTATCAACAAGAATTGTAATTCCGATACGTGGATTGTCAGACATCAGCAGCTTTACAAATTCATCACGGATACGTTCTGCAGAGATAATTGAGATGCGCGAAGTCATTGTCTGCATCGCGTGCAATACATCTGGGTGAATCTCAAAATTGAGCTGGCTCGCAAAACGAGCAGCGCGCATCATTCGAAGTGGATCATCTGTAAATGACTGTTGTGCACTTGCCGGTGTGCGCAGGATCTTCTTCGCTAGATCATCAATGCCACCAAATGGATCGATAAATTTCGGCTCTTTAGTTGTGAGCTCAAGTGCCATTGCATTGACAGTGAAATCGCGGCGAGAAAGATCGCCTTCAATTGTCAGGCCAAATTCAACATCTGGTTTACGAGAATCTTCTTCATACTTCTCTGTACGATAAGTAGTGACTTCAACAGTTGTCTCACCACGTTTTGCCGCAACTGTTCCAAATACGATTCCTGTATCCCAGACGTTATCTGCCCACGATTTGAGAATCTTCTTTGTCTCATGCGGGTGTGCATCTGTTGTGAAATCTAAATCATTTCCGAGCCGCCCTAAGAGCGCATCGCGCACGGGACCACCTACGAGTGCGAGCTGAAACCCCTTGGCTTTAAATGCTTCCGCTAGAGAGGAGGCTAAAGGGGCTTTGGTGACGAGTGAGCGGATCGCCAATTCGCCCGCGGCTCCCAAATTATTTTTCTCTGCGCTCACAATAGATAAGTTTAGTCGCGTACTCTTGCCTTATGACCCCGGCACCTAGTGCGGGCAGCGAAGGTACGAAGAAGAAGCGCAGACGTCGGCGCCCTGCTAATCGCTCCCCCCAAAATCAAGAACAAACGACCCCTGATGGCGCTCCCAAGAAGAAGGCGCCGGCAAAGGTTCCTTATGCAAAGCGCGTCGACGAGGTAAGCGCTGGCGGACTTGTCGTCGATTCAACTGGAAAGTTGGGTCTGCTGATCGGTCGCCGAGATCTTAAGGATGCGACTGGAAAGAGAATTCTCTGGTCGCTACCCAAGGGCCACATTGAAGAAGGGGAAACCCCTGAAGAAGCTGCGCTCCGTGAAGTTCAAGAAGAGACAGGAATTGTTTCTGTTATTGAGAAATCGTTAGGTGTTATTGATTTCTGGTTTATGGCTGGCGGAATGAGAATTCATAAAACTGTTCACCACTTTCTCTTTAGAGAAAATGGTGGGGTGCTTGCAGCTCAAGAGAGTGAAGTTGATGAGGTTGCGTGGTTTCCACTTGCAGAGATAGTCGAACGCCTTGCATATCCTGATGAGAAGAAGTTAATTGCTCGCACAAATGCAGCGCAAGAGATGGCAGCGCTATGAAGAAGTTTGCACTTGCCATAGTTCTCTTAATCTCGTTCTCTATCCCGAGCGCTGAAGCTGCAACACCTGTCATTAGAATTACAGATAAACCTCACACTGGATTTGATGGAAAGTTTCGCGATAATGAATTAGCAACATCGCTACTGCCCGAAGGCAAACTCGGCAAACTCGTCTCTTCAATAAGTAATGCAAGGAAGACGTGGGTTATCGATCCAGCTCTCATCGAAGAAGTTATAGATATGTCTGATGGATATTCCATTAAGGGCAAAGAAGATGAGGCTGGTCAAGCCGCTGCAGTCAATTGGTTGGCGCAACTTAAATTTTCTATTGGTAATAGCCCTGTGATTGCGCTCCCTTATGGAAATCCTGATCAATCACTTGTAAAGCGTTTGGCACCTAGCGAACTTAACTTCTACTCAGCTTACGCAAAAGAAAAATTAGAGAACCAGCTCGGTAGATCTGTGAGAACAGAAAATGGTTGGGGTAAAGGATCTTCGGGGCTGCCTTATCAATTGCAATCGCTCTATACATCAAATAGACAAGCACTTACGGGGCTATCAACAATCACTTCTTCTAGTGAGGTCAGAGATCTTCGTGCGCGGCTCGCACTCGTGATGAACTCTGACTTAAAGCGCATGGATCAGAGCTACCTCTCTTACGCATCTGTTGAATCTGTAAAGAAGGTAATGGCGAAACTTCGAGTCAACCCGGGTCGCTACCAACTTACATCTGACAGCGTGAAACTTCCTGTAACTCTTATCAATGACTTTGATACACCTACCGTTGTTAGCCTCTCATTGATGCCATCGAATTCGCGTATGGCGATTGCGGATGTAAAGAAGATTAAATTGGAAGCTAATTCACGCCAGCAGTTGAGTATCGAGGTAGATGTATTCGCCCCTGGTTCTACAACTGTTGTTGCTCAATTTCTTAACTCTAAAGGTCAGCTTGTCGGCGTCGAATCTAATTTGGAGCTCAGCGCAACTATCATCGATGCAAGGGTTGCATGGTTTACAACTGCCGCTGCAATCTTGCTGTTCGTTGGCGCTGTTGCTCAATCTGTTCGAAGGATTAAAAGGGGGCGTAAATGAAGAATAATGAACTCTTCCGCGCCTCCGGAATCATGGCGATTGGGACAATTCTCTCTCGTATCACCGGATTTATTCGCGCTCTGCTTGCTGTAGCAGTTCTTGGTACCGCACTTCTCGCAGATACTTTCAACGTTGCAAATACAATGCCAAATATTCTCTACAACTTACTTGTAGGTGGTGCGCTCACTGCAATATTTGTACCGCAACTAGTTCGCTCATTCTCAGATGAAGATGGCGGTGAAGGTTTTGCTTCGCGTTTAGTTACAACTATCTCGATGATTCTCTTAGTGCTTGTTGCACTCGGCGTGCTTTTTGCACCAGCTTTAGTTCGACTCTACGCACCAGAGTTCTCAACTCCCGGTTTTGAAACCGAGCAAGCAATTGCAGTCGCCTTTACGCGGTACTGCCTTCCACAAATCTTCTTCCTAGGTCTTTTTACAATGTTGGGGCAAGTGGCAAATGCACGTGGTTCATTTGCGCCTCTCATGTGGGCGCCAATCGCTAACAATCTAGTTGTCATCGTCGTCTTCGCTGGAATGCTTGTTGTACAGCGTTCGCTATCGCTCGACACAATTACAGATGCACAAGTCCAAATTTTGGGTTGGGGAACAACTCTAGGTGTCGTCGTTCAAGCGCTGATTTTGATTCCTGTTGTTAAGAGATCGGGAATCCATCTCCGCTTGATGCTTGGAGTTAAAGGCCTCGGCAAATCATTTGGTCTTGCAGGTTGGACCTTGGTCTATGTTCTGATCTCGCAGCTCGGATATTTAGTAACTGTTAATGTCGCAACCAGCGCCGCTGTTCGCAGCGCACGTGCTGGAATTACAACTGGTGTTGGCTTCACCCCATTCACAAGCGCTTATTACATAATGTTGCTCCCATATTCGATCGTCACCATTTCAATTGTTACCGCACTCTTGCCACACCTTTCGAAACTTGCAATACAGAAAGATGTGGAAGAAGTTCGTAAGCAATTAATTCGCGCCATTCGCATGGTGGGAGTAGTTACCGTTCCTAGCGCTGTTGCTTTGCTGCTCTTTGGCCCACTTATGACCCAGGCGCTCTACTTGGGTATCCCGCTCGAAGATGCTCGATATATCGGTTATGTTCTTTCGGCCCTCAGCCTTGGGCTTGTCGCATTCTCAATCAACTTGATCTTGATCCGCGGATTTAACGCCTTTGAAGATACAAAGACTCAGGTCGTTTCTATCTTCATCATCAACGTGGTCTCAGTTGCGCTCTCGTACCTATTCCTTGCAGTACTCGATAGCAATTGGGTTACCGTCGGTCTTGGCGTGGCATTCTCTGTCAGTTACATTGTCGGGTTATTTATTACCGTTGCACTCTTGAAGAGACATATTGGCCCTCTTCGAATCAGCGAATTTGCTTCGCAGCATGGCCGCTTACTCATTGCATCCTTAATAGGAATGCTTCCTCTCTTTGCGATTGCACTTATCTTCGACTGGTTCTATGACGATGCCGCACTTCCGATTCGCGCAGTGCGTTTGGCACTCCTTCTCGGTGGAAGCGGTTTGGGATATCTCTTGGCTGCTAAAGCATTTAAAGTGAGTGAAATCGCAGGTCTCAGAGGCTTCGCCACGTCTCTTCTGCAACGACGTCGCAAGAAGTAGAGAGGTCGGCGCGATATTCTCAGCCCTATGAGCTCTGATATCCGCGAAGTAGTAATTGTTGGTTCTGGTCCCGCTGGTTATACAGCTGCTATCTACGCCGCTCGAGCTCAGTTAAATCCTGTGATGTATGAAGGTTCAGTCACTGCAGGTGGCGCGCTCATGAATACAACTGAGGTAGAAAACTTTCCTGGCTTTATCGATGGAATCATGGGGCCAGATCTCATGGATAACATGCGCAAGCAAGCGAAACGTTTTGGTACAGAACTTATTACAGACGATGTCGTTGAGATGGATCTAACTGGTGATGTAAAGATTATTAAAGATGGCTCAGGTAATACTGTTAAAGCTAAATCTGTCATTCTTGCGATGGGTTCTGCTTACCGTGAGATTGGTCTTGAAAATGAGAAGCGTCTATCAGGACGCGGTGTTTCATGGTGTGCGACATGCGATGGCTTCTTCTTCCGCGACCAAACAATTGCTGTTGTTGGTGGCGGAGACTCTGCAGTTGAAGAAGCGACATTCCTGACAAAGTTTGCAAGCAAGGTTGTTTTGATTCACCGCCGCGATGAACTTCGCGCATCAAAGATTATGCAAGAGCGAGCATTTGCTAATCCAAAGATTGAGATGCTCTGGGATACAGAAGTCATCGATGTACTTGGAGCCGAGAAGGTTGAAGCTCTCGAGCTTCGCAACCTCAAGACTGGCGAAGTCAGCAAGCGCGATTTCACAGGTCTCTTCGTAGCTATCGGGCATATTCCTCGCTCTGAACTTGTTACATCTTCTATAGCGCTCGATAACGAGGGCTATGTAAAGGTTGAAGGACGCTCGACCCGAACAAACCTTGCTGGCGTCTTTGCATGCGGTGATCTCGTTGATCACACATACCGACAAGCAATTACAGCTGCAGGCTCAGGGTGCCAGGCAGCTCTAGATGCTGAAAAATTCTTATCCCACTAGTAACCTCGCCTCTATAAACCGTTATAGAAGTAATTGATAGATAAATAGGAGTAATGATGAGCGCACCAGTTAAAGTCACAGCAGCTGATTTCG
>JBIICC010000028.1:0-12021 GCA_044239085.1 Candidatus Planktophila sp. | reverse complement strand
CAAGGGATAAAGCGTAGCTTCCAAAGATCGCCACGAAAATCGTGAATTCAATTGAGTGAAACATCCGCTGAGCAGGTAGGTAGTTAAATACCTTACGAAGCGATCGTAAAATTCCTTTTACCGGCAGATTTACACCTTTTTGATCTTGAATCTTCTTAAGTCCTGAGAAAGCTCGCGCAACGTGGACTGCATCATTAAGGCCCTTATTAAAGATGACAAGTATTGCTAGTAGAGCTCCAAGGTATGGATAGATTGAACTATCTACAGCGTTCTCTGGGAATCCAGCCAGGCGCAATCCGAAACATATCGGGATTAGTGACTCAGCTAAATAATGTCCTAGTTTGTCGAGGAAGATTCCCATCGGAGATTTCGTCTCTCTCCATCGAGCAACTTCGCCATCGCAACAATCGATGAGCATTTGAAGTTGGCTTAAGAAGAGAGCTAGGGCGATTCCAATCCATCCCTGTATTAGAAGTGCTGGGCCGATTGATGCGCCAGTAATAATCATCAGCCATGTGACGCCATTTGCAGTGATTGATGTACGTAGCAAGATGCGAGTTAAATATGGTGAGAGGCGACGCTGATAGAGATCTGCAATCCAATGCTCTGAGGTTGAGCGCCCTGTTACAGAGACTGGTTGTGAAATTTCGCGAATCTGCGCGATTGTGGGGCGCGCTGGTCTCTCTGTCATCGCTACTTCGCCGCTGCTTTACGACTAGCAACCCATTGAACTGAAGAGACAACGAAGAAGAGAGTTGCTAAGTAATAGAGAAGTGGCAAGAGTGAGAGGCCCTGCCACAGCAGCACAGTGAGAACCAGTAACCGTCCTGGAACAAAGCCTCCGGCGATGGAGAGCCACTTAGGTTTTGCCTCTGATTGGAGTGCGCGATACATATTGTCATAGTGGTTAAAGAGAATTGCGAATAGTAGGAGGAATAGAACTGAAGGATCTAAATCTGTTGTAGCAGCGAGTGCAATAAAGACAGCACCTTCGATGAGTCGAAGAATTGATGGCTCAAGCCAATCAAATCGATTCTCTGACTTTTCACTTCTGAAAGTATCTAATTGATCATCAATGAGGTTCTTATTGACGCGATTCTTTGGCCAGGTAAGAGTCTTGCGAATGCGACCACGGAAAACCAAGATAATTGAGAGGAAGGCCAAGATAGGCATAATGGTGAAGGTAAATGCAGCGCCTCCAATAACAGAAGAGGCGCTGATTACGAGCCAGCGTTCGCCGATTGGGAATTGCACTGCTTTCTTTGACCAGTATTCAAAACGCGATTTCTTTTCACGTTCAGTATTTACATGGCCATCATTTTTAACTTCGAAATCAAGCGGCGCCAATTGAGAGCTACGAATCTTGTTGATTCGAGCGAAGTTGTAATCAGAGAGATGTCTAAATGTTTGAAAGAGCATCATTCCCATTGCGGGTATCCAGAGATTTCTTCCATCTTGTGCTGCACCATAGGCGAGCGCAAAGAAGACGAGATACTCCTTGATGCGATCTGTGATTGCATCAAGCCAGGCGCCTAATTGAGAAAATTGGCGGGTGTAACGCGCAAGTTCGCCATCGACGCAATCGATGATGATGCTGAGCTGAAGCAATACTGCTCCTGCAAAGATTGACCAGAAGGTTCCCTGGCTAAATTGATATGCGGCGTAAATTCCTACCGCAAAAGAGATCAGGGTGACTTGATTGGGGGTCATCTTCAATCGCACAGCTGCCCAGGTAAATAACTTTGAGAATTTGCGAAGGAAGAAGACTGAGAAGAAGCCGTCGTTGGCACGGTTGGCTAACTTAAGTCGTAGTCGAGCATCGTTGAGCGCTGCAATCTCGCGCCTTACCGCTTCTCTCTCTGCAGAATCAGATGAACGGATAAATGGCGCTCCAGCAACTTCCGCAGGGGCCACAACCAGAGCCGCTCTTACAAGTGCAACGAGAACTAGATCAATTGCATTTCCCGCATGTTTTGTATCTTTGACCTTATGGAGAACTTCCAGAATCTCTGTTCTCTGTATCTGTGAAAGTCGGATGATTCCTAAGAAGGTGTGGTTTCCGTGGCCGACTTCGTGATAACCAGAAGTCGCACCAGTGATACGTCCTTGGCTTGTTCGAGTAAGTCCGTTTTTTACTTTCGTGACGAGTGCAGTCGTGACTGTTCGCGGATAATCTGTAAGTAATTCAAGATGCGGCTGGGTTACAACCGCGCATTCATCGACGAGCAAGAGATCTTGATTACTGGATTCAAATGCCTCGAGGATTTCCACAATCTTGGTGCCCGCGTGGACATCAAAAGTACGGAGATTTCCTGTCATAAGAGGTAATCTATCGTGCTTAAGCGGGATTTTCGCTCAAAGATAGGTCGAGAAGGTAGAGATGGCGATTCAAGTTGTAATTCTGGCAGCCGGCATGGGTACACGTTTAGGAAAGCCTTGGCCAAAGCCACTCACCGTCCTATCTGATGGTCGTTCAATCATGCAGCAGCAGATGGAGAATGTCTCACAGGTTTTTGGCGACAAGGCGCGAATCACAGTTGTCGTTGGTTTCAAACTGGAAATGATTATTGAAGCTCACCCAAACGCTTCATTTGTGTATAACGAAATTTACGATCAAACAAATACATCAAAGAGTTTATTGAAGGCGCTCAATGCAAGCCAAGAATCTGGTGTCTTGTGGCTCAATGGCGATGTCGTATTCGATGCAAAAGTTCTTGAACGCGTCGCATCTCGTATCGAATCTGAGAAATCTTTCGTCTGCGTTAATACATCAGCAACAGCTGAAGAAGAAGTAAAGTACACAGTAGACGGTGAGGGCTTTATCAAGGAACTTTCAAAGACCGTGCAGAACGCATTGGGTGAGGCAGTTGGAATCAACTTCATCTCAGCCCACGAGAAGGCAGATGTCATCGCTCAACTTCAGGCATGTGGCGAACAGGATTACTTTGAGCGTGGGCTAGAACTAGCAATCGAAAAGAAGGGCATTCGATTAGAGCCAGTCGATATCTCAGATCTCTTCGCAGTGGAAGTAGATTTTCAAGCAGATCTTGATCGAGCAAATGCAGGACTTAAGTAGTTAAAGACTAAGTCGGCGCAAGCCTTCCTTGATTGACATCTCGACCTCTGAAATCTTAAGTTCAGGCACCCTGATTTCGTATGTAATTGGCTTAATCTCTTTCATATCCAACTTCGGATTAATCGGAGTAGGACTAATTACCTGAACATCTGCACCGAGTGCGTAATCAATATATTTGATTCCATCTCCGTGGACATAATCTTCAAATCCTTTAAAGACAATTAGGGCACATGGAATTCCATAGCTTTGGCAGGTGATAAGCACATGCATCGCACTAGTTACTACGCTGTCGTATTCATGTAGCTTCTCAATAAAGTCAACGACATCATTTGGATGCGATATTTGTACAGATAGTTCATCA
This sequence comes from Candidatus Planktophila sp., assembly GCA_044239085.1. Classification (GTDB taxonomy): domain Bacteria; phylum Actinomycetota; class Actinomycetes; order Nanopelagicales; family Nanopelagicaceae; genus Planktophila. The sequence goes on along the minus strand of JBIICC010000028.1, from coordinate 8,584 downwards.
AAATTCTTAGGAAGCTTTACGGGTGCTTGTAGATGGGTGTAATGCCTTACAAGTACAATACGACCATTTGTTTCACCGCGTGTAAATGGAAGAATTCTTGAAAGTACAACTCCAGGATCGCCGAAGGTCTCAATCTTTGGGCCACCTGATTGCAGGAGAAGATCTGCCGTGTGTGGTCCGCGTAGAGAGACGTAATCTGCCTTCGGATTGAGCGCGTGCTTAAAGGAGCTCACGCCAGTTCCCACAACAACAGAGTTACTCTTGATAAATCTGCCAACCGAGCCCAAGCTCACCATATGTTTCTTCGGTGCACGAGTTGTTAAGCCTTGGAAGATGATTCTGCTCTGCGTGTAATGATTAACAATGAATGGTGTAAGCCAATCTCCATAATTTCCTGGATATGGATTCTCCCACCACGAAAGGCTGACCTCTTCTGTACTTGGTTTTGCTGAGTATGCCAAGAAACTTGCCGCTACATTTATTGCAGCGCTCTCATAACGATTGGGAAGAACCTGTCGCTTAAATAAAGCTAGCGCCTCGTGATATTTAGAGGCATTTCCACTCTTTGCAGCAAATACCAACTCTTTAATTGTTTGGTTGCTTAAGTTGTTATGTTTCTTACCTGTAAGGAAACCAGTGACTCCTGATGCATCGACAAGTAGACGTAATTTAGTTGAGAAATTCTCTGGAAGCTTCTCTTCTACCAGCTTTGCAAATTCAAGGACTTGACGCTTAGGGTTGAACTTCTTTTTTACGCTATTGCCTTTATGTTGCTCAACTTTATTCTTAAAGTTCTCTACCTGGCCACTTGATCCGAAGCGGAAGAAGACTTCGTGGCCTTCAAGTGTTCCTGCACCTTTATCAACTGCGCAGTTAGATGGAATTATTTGAAAAGTCATATTTGGTGAAACTGCACGCCACGCCTCTTCAAAGAAGAAATCATCTGTCGCACGCACTGTTGCACGAGCTTCGAAGTCAGCAGCTGCTTTCACCATTGTGCGGGCCTGTGAAGTTGTATTGATTCCCCAGAAGCATGGCTCCCAGAATCGTCCCCGATTTTCGTAACCAATCTTTGCGGGCGTACTAAATCCTCGCTGGAAACCTACGATATCTGCAGTTGAATTTAGGATGAAATCTGGAATAGAGAAGAGTTCACAATCCACATCGATCCAGAAGACTTTTTTATCAGGATTAGCTGCGCAGACTTCGGCGATGAATCCGACCTTCTTACGGCAAATTGCAGCCCAATCTTCGCCATCTCGCTTTGAAATTTGGCGCAGCTCAAAGGCGATACCGAGCTCTTCTAGATTTGATTGCAAGCGAGCTGCATGGTTTCGATAGTAATCATCACCTGTAAAGAAGGAGCAGACAATTGCATTCTGAATTTTGATTTTCGACTTATTTTTCAGGGATACAACAGGGGCAAATTGATCTTCGAGGGCGGCAATTATCTCTCTGCCCTCAAAGTCCAGTGTGCTCATGCGAGAAAGGTAGGCTCAAGAATTTAACTCATGATGAGCCTGTGTTAAACAGGAAAAATACTCGAGGTTAACAGTTGGGGTTAAAAACTACTTACTTAACCCTGTGCAGATCGGCTTTGGGCCGCCATTTGGATTGCCGTATCGGTGATATGTAATCGCAACTGATTGTTCAATAAGCCATCGAGCAGCTTCGATATCACCACGTTGTGCGATTGGTCTGTGATCAACAGAAATACCCTTCTGCATCTCTGAGTAAATCGGTGGCTTACTTGAGGCGAGCCAGCGCACGCGGGAATAACTCTCACTCACGTCGCTTAGATCAGTTGTGAAAATGACCTTTGCGCCAGTGGTCTCAGCGATATGGTGAATAAGAGATTTTTCGGCCTGTGTAGTTGATTCATCAACAACGACAACTACTGGCGCTAGATAATGGCGGTAGCGCTGGAAGTTCTTTTCAACGACTAGACCTGAACGATCAATCGCTTGTGAACCAACCTTTGCCCACCAAGTATTTACTCCATAGATAGCAGCTTCTAGATTTGTTACTCGCGGCCAATTACGTAAAGTATTTACGTAATTAAGTCCGCCCGCTTTCGCATTGGGACCAACTGCTGATCGCTTCCAACCGCCAAATGGTTGACGATTAACGATTGCGCCGGTGATTCCGCGGTTTACATAGAGATTGCCCGCTTGAATTCGATTAATCCACTCTTCGCACTCTTTCTCATCGAGAGATTGAATTCCTGCTGTCAGACCAAAGTCAGTCTGGTTCTGCCATGTAATTGCAGTATCGAAATCAGGTGCTTCGATTATTGCAAGAACAGGTCCGAACCATTCATTACGGTGTGACCATGAACTTGGCTTTACGCCAACCTTGACACCTGGTCGCCACATCAGCCCTGCTTTATCGAGTTGTTGTGGTTCAACGAGCCAGCTCTCGCCAGCATCTAGTTGCGTCAACGCTCTTGTGAGCGCGTTCTCAGATGGGCGAATAATTGGACCGACCGTTGTTGAGAAATCCCAACCTGCGCCGACATGTAGCGATTTCACTGCATCTTTTAATTGGCGAGTAAATACTGGGTCGTTATAGATATGTGTATCAACGATTGCGATAGATGCTGCAGAACACTTCTGTCCCGCATGGCCAAATGCCGATTGCACAAGATCCTTAACAGCTGCATCGATATCCGCACATGCAGAAATCAATACTGCATTCTTTCCACTTGTCTCTGCCATCAAATTAATTTCAGGGCGCCAAGAGGTAAAGAGCGATGCGGTATCAAATGAGCCAGTAAGGATTACGCCATCGATTTCAGGGTGCGTAACGAGGTACTTTCCATCTTCATCATCGCGCATTGGTAAGAATTGAAGAACATCCTTGGGAACTCCGCCTTCCCAGAGATGAGAAACAATCTCCCATGCTGTAGCAACTGTCTCTGGCGCTGGTTTAAGAATGACTGTATTTCCAGCAGCGAGTCCCGCGCATACGCCGCCCATCGGAATTGCATACGGGAAGTTCCATGGTGGAACAACGAGAATTGTTCCGAGTGGCGTTGACTCCCCAAAGTTCTGCGCAGTCATCGCATAAAAACGAGCAAAGTCGATTGCTTCTGCGACTTCTGGATCAGCCTCTGCAACAGTCTTTCCAGCATCCCTAGACATCACTGCAATTGTCTCTGTGGTTGCTTTCTGCATAACTTGCGCAGCGCTAAAGATAATCGTCTTGCGCTCTTCTATTGTCCGTGCGCTCCATTTCTCCTGAGCGCTCTTTGCTGTAGCAATTGCCTTATCTACATCTTTAGCTGAACCAACTGAATAGTGATACCAAACTCTCCCATTATCAGAAGGGTCATTGCCTTCTTCCTGCTCTTTTGTGAAGATCTCTTTTCCGCCAATAACCAGTGGAATCTCTTGATCTTTAATGGCACGAACTTTATTAATCGCCTTCGTGACTGCCTTAATAAATGTTGGCTCAGTGGGATCAGCGCTGCGCTCGTTTTCAAAATCATCGCCAGTTGAAATTGCATGGTCTACATGGCGAAGTGATTGAGTTGTAATCGAGTGGCGCTCAGCGATTGAGTTCCGGAAGCGAACTTCCTGTTCCTTAAATTTCTGAGGGTTTTTAGAGATTTCAAAAGCTGCCTTGAGATAATTCTCATCCGAAGTATTTTCATCAAGTCTTCGTACCAGATATGCCACAGCAGCTGCGAAATCATCTTTACGTGTTACTGGTGCATAGAGAAGAACTGGCTGTCCGGCTCGAGTTACAGCAAGTGCTTCGGCATTTGCCATACCTTCAAGCATTTCGATATCGATTTGATCTACGACGCCTCGTGATTTAGCGACTTCAAGCGCCCATGTCATATGAAATAAATTGTGTGATGCGATTCCGATGCGCACTGCCTTTGAGTGTTCAGGTCGTAACGCTGCATCGACGAGGCGAACGTAGGATGCATCGACATCTGATTTAGATCTATAAGGCGCAGAACTCCATCCATGAAGTTCGGCTTCTGCGCGTTCCATTGCAAGGTTTGCACCCTTCACAAGGCGGACCTTGATTGAGCCACCTGCTCGCGCATAGCGAGCCTTAGACCATTCAACGAGCTCTGCAAAGAATTGATGTGATTCTGGAAGGTATGCCTGAAGAACTATTCCCGCCTTCATCGATTCAAATTCGCTCTCGTCAAGAACGCGCATAAATGCAGCAACCGTCATTGGAAGGTCGCGATACTCCTCCATATCAAGGTTTACAAAGGTTTCGTGTTGCTGCGCTTCGCGGTAGAGGATGCGCATCTTTTCAGAGACTCGGTCAATAGAACCTTTGACATCGATAATAATCAATTGAGCAACAATCGAAGAGAGCTTTACAGAAATGTAATTAACTTCTGGGCGGCGCATCATCTCGAGAATAGATTGGAAGCGAAGCTCTGCTTCGTGATCGCCAAGGACTGCTTCTCCCAATACATTGATATTGAGTGCAATACCTTTATTAGTTCGCTTCGCTAAATGCTTCGATAACTTCTCAGATTCGGAGGCGAGGATGAGATCTTTTGAAAGTGCACGAACGCGCTGATGGACCGCCGCGATAACTGGCGCTGGAAGAACTCGAGAGAGAACTCCAATAAAGTGAAGTCCAATGCCATTGATTGGCCCGAAGCCAACAATGCTCGCCTTCTTGGCAGCACGGCGAAAGATTCTGGAAGATGACTTAACAGATGAAATACGCATAACTTCATCGGTAAGGGTGATTGTCGCTTCGATTGCCTTTGGATCTTTAAAGAGTCGGGCTACGCGCTTACGGTTGGCCTTCTCGCGACGGTCGCGCAATTTATCCGACTGAGCCATCAATTCTTTGGTGCGCAAAACTGCAGTATCTGCCAGCAGATCTACCTTTACATCGGTCTCAAAGATTGAAGACATTTGGTTCGAATCTCCCACTAGTTACTGGATCGGGTTCTAGTGATGAGTCTTAGAACTGGGCGTTCAAAGAGATAGAAGCTCACACACGAAACTGCTAAGAGTTTAACTAGAAAGAACCAAATTGGGGATACCGATGGCTCCATAAAGCCCCCTGATGAGAAGAAAATCATAGGTAATTGCCATATGTAAATCGAATACGACAGTAGGCCAATCCAAGCTAGTGGCTTAAAGGCAAATATCGAATAGATCCCACGAGCCAAGAGTGATTCCTTCCGTACTTGTTCGGAGAGAATCAAAATGAGGAGCGCCGTTGAAATTCCAGCAAGAGGCGGAAATTGAATTGCAAGAGTTAGAGAAATCAAGAGAGGTAGAAGCAAATACACAAGGTTCTTATGACGATTGACTAGTTGCTCTAAATACTCTTTATGAAGGGCGACTAAGCAGCCAACGAGAATTATGCTGGGTCTGAAGACCACCAGATTAAAGATGCCATCGTCATTAAAATTGAATTCCGGAGCGCTTGAAATGACTGCAACTACCCAGACCGTTGACAGCCAAAGAAGAATAAAGACTGTCAGTCGAAACTTCTTAAGTAGCTTTAATCCAAGAAAGAGAATTACTGGAAATAAAAGGTAAAACTGCTCTTCGGCAGAGAGAGACCACATTGGAGCAAATATCCCGTCCCATGGAAAGAAATTCTTGATATAAAGTATCGAGGCGACGGAGGGAGTGCGATCCACAAATTCAGGGTCATCTCGCAGGAAGAAAGTTAAGCCAACGACACTCACGAGAAGAATCGGGTAAAGGCGTGCGAATCTGCGTAGGAAGAATTTTCTTAACTTGATTCCGTTCTCCCTGTAGCTGAGCAAAATCTGTGTGATGAGAAAACCAGATAGAGCAAAAAATATGTCAACTCCTAAAAATCCGCGTCCTGCAAAATATTGCACATCTATATAGTTAAAGTGATGAAAAATTATGATAATTACTGCAAAACCACGAATGCCATCAAGTTCGGGCCGATAGGCAATGCTCGCACCTCGTACCGATGTTGGAGTGTTCTTCGCCGAGAAAAGGTCCATCATTGGGCTATTTAAGCACCCCTTCTGCGCGTAAGATTGAAGCATGAATCAGGATGCGGCAGATACAACGGTCGGAAAAGAGAAGCGCACACACGACCAGCCACCATCTCCAATATTCGCCGAATTTATGAAGAGTGGTTGGACTCCGAGCGATAGAGCTAATCTAGAGCCTCTCGAAGTTGTTACATATGCATTTTCGCGACGCCAAGTGCTTTCAGCTGCATTTCTTGAAAGAAGAATCGTCATTAAAGCAGGCAGTTACAAGGTTCGTGCAAATGACACCGATTTTAACTATCGGCCAGATAGCGCATTTGTGTATTACAGCGGTGTTCAAGGTTGCGATGCAACAGCAGATGCAGTTCTAGTCCTGGAACCAAGTGGTGGTTCGCATTTAACTTACTTGTATATGAATCCTCGTTCCACTCGCGATACTGATGCTTTCTATCGCGACGCAAAGTACGGTGAGCTCTGGGTGGGGCGTCGTTTCACACTTGCCGAAGCACAAACTACATATCAAATTGAAACGCGCAATCTATCTGAACTTGATGCCCATTTAAGCGATGGGAAGAAGGCGCTGACAGTTGAAGATGAAGAACTTTCAATCTTTATGTCTGAACAACGCCTCTGCAAAGATGAGTACGAGATTCGCGAGATGCAGAGAGCTGTCGATGCAACCGCCCTTGGATTCAACGATGTAATTCACGCCATTCCTGCAGCTGTTGAAACGCCTCGGGGTGAAAGAGTTCTCGATGCAGCCTTTTATGGGCGAGCCCGCATCGCTGGTAATGAGCTGGGATACAACACAATAATTGGAGCCGGATCACATGCATGTGTATTGCATTGGATTAGAAATGATGGGGATATCCATCGGGGACAGCTAGTTCTTATTGATGCTGGCGTTGAGATGGAATCTTTCTACACAGCAGATATCACTCGTACACTGCCAGTAAACGGAATATTTTCACCTTCACAACGTGCGCTCTACATGTTGGTATATGAAGCACAACTCGCAGGATTTGCAGCAGTAAAGCCTGGAGCACTCTTCTCCGATATCAATAAGGCTTGTCAGGCAGTTCTTGCTCAAGGTTTAGCGGATATGGGTGTTCTTACAGTTTCTGCTGAAGAGTCACTAAAGCCTGAAGTTGGCCTACATCGCCGTTGGACACTGCACGGAGTAAGTCATCACTTAGGTCTTGATGTTCATGATTGTGCGCAAGCTCGCAAGGAGATGTATCTCGATGCACCTCTTCGCGAAGGAATGGTGCTGACAGTCGAGCCTGGCCTCTATATCCAGCCTGATGACGAATTATTTGCACCGGAGTACCGCGGAATCGGAATTCGAATTGAGGACGATGTAGTTGTGACTGCTGATGGTTATCGCAACTTGAGCGAGAATATTCCGCGCCATCCTGATGATATTGAGAAGTGGATGCAGACCCTCTTAGGACGCCAGTAGATAACCTAGGTAAGCTGCAATAACTCCGAAGAAAATTGAGCCTACTAGATTTACTGCAACCACTTTATAGTGCTTTAACTCGTATCCTAAAAAGATGTCGATAATGAAGGTTGACCAGGTTGTGAATGCGCCAGCAAATCCAATTGCAGCAAAATCATAGAAGCGATCGGTGGAACTGTAAGCAAGGCCAATCAAAAATGAACCAAGGATGTTTACAGTAAATGTTCCGAAGGGCTTCTCGGTGAATTTTCTAAAGTATTGATCGATAAGAAATCGTGCAGGAGCACCAATTGCTGCGCCCAGCATCACCATGAGCGTATTCATGCTCGCACCTTTATGAACTTTCGCGCATACTTTATTGAGAAGAAGGCCACGAAGAGAGATGCTGCAATATTAATGACGAGATATGTGAATCCCGCTTCATCTGGCACAACAGCTTCATAAGTTACTGCAGAAAATGTTGAGAGACCTCCGCAGAATCCTGGGAGAAGAAAATAACGTAGCTCTGTGATTCCACGTCTCTCCATCAAAACCATAAGGACCATTGCTAGAAGGATTGCAAGTAAGTTAGCCACAAGGGTTCCTGGACCACTTGATGGAATTACGATGGAGAGAGCCCACCTCAAGAGTGAACCGAGAACGCCGCCTAAAGAGACGAGCAGAACAGCTTTGATTCTTTAACCCAACTTCTTACTTGATTTAAAGAGCGTTGTAATAAGGCTAATAATCATTGATGCAAAGAGAGCAGACCAGAATCCTTTTACTTCAAGTTTCTCGCTCCAGCGCGCAGTTAAAGACAACATCGCAGCGTTAATCACAAGGAGAAAGAGTCCGAAGGTAACGATGGATACTGGAAAGGTGAGCACCTTAATAATTGAGCCAAAGAATGTATTGATTAGGCCGAAGAGGAGCGCAACCCATAGATAGGTTGTCACACCACCATCAACAGATATTCCAGGAACGATCAGAGTTGCAATCCACATTGAGAATGCAAGAACTGCCCACCGGACGAGCAACATTAGTTGCGCTTTTCTCGCTTCAAAAGCCCTGCAAACATACGTGCTGGATCGTACTTAATATCTACTACGCGCTCCTTCATAGGAATGATTGCGTTATCAGTGATCTTGATGTGCTCTGGGCAGACTTCA
>JBIICC010000104.1:0-3000 GCA_044239085.1 Candidatus Planktophila sp. | reverse complement strand
TTGATACCGCCCTCTTCGCATACGCTTCCGATCAAACTCGCGAAGGCCTTCGTGGTCAGGTAGCAGTAGCGGTGGAAGCGATGCTTGATGGAGCAAAGCCTGGCAGCGATCACCAGCTTCAATTTGCTAAGTCCTTTGCAAATACAGCAGTAACGCCAGGTCAATTTGCCCGCATTAAATCAATTCTTGACGGCTCAGTAAACGGCCTGGTCATCGACGCAGAACTTCGCTGGTCAATCTTTATTAGCGGCGTAAAGCGCGGAATCTTTGGACCTGCAGATATTGATCGCGAGACTGAAAGCGATAAGACCGCTCACGGTAAGCAGTACGGTGCAATGGCATATGCCGCTATTCCCACCGCAGCTGCAAAGAGCGCCGTCTTTAACTCAGTTACCGTTGATGATTTATCGAACACTATTCACTCATATAAGTGTCGTGGATTTAACGATCCACTCCATAGCGAGATTCTTGCCGGGTTTGTTGATCAGTACTTCGATGTTCTTCTCAAAGTCTGGGAGACAAAGGGATTTGAGATTGCCGAAACAACGGCAACTCTGCTCTTCCCGTCATGGGTCATTAGCGAGGAGACAGTGAAGAAGTCTCAGAACTGGCTAGATGTCACAGGTAAAGATGCTTCGCATGCGCTTCGCAGAACTGTCCAAGAAGGACGTGATGCGATGACTCGGGCTCTTAAGGCGCGAGCGGCAGAAGGCTAAGGGCTCTTACTCGATTGAGGTTATTGAAGAAGAGTTGCTGACTTTCGAGCTCTTCTTTTCGCCAGTGAGCGCCCACGTAATAAGTGAGATCACAAGAAAGAGAGCAATTGGCGCTGCAACAAAGTAGGAGAAAGTTTCTACTGCTGTGAGGCCTTCACCTGGCATTGCACCTGGCTCTTGATTGATTGCCGCAAGAATTCTAATCATGTACCTAGTCTATGCAGTTGCTGCAGCGGCGCCAAATGGTTCGAGATATGGGAGCCAATGTCTCTCGGTTCTTCCACTTCCCAAAATTCTCCAAGCAGCACCTACTGGTTCGCGAGGAAGAGTCCGTAAACGCCAGCCAAGTTCCTTAAGTGGCTTATCCGCCTTAACGTGATTGCACTTGTGACATGCACTCACAACGTTCTCCCAATTGTGACCGCCGCCACGAGAACGTGGGATTACATGATCGATAGAAGTAGCTGATGCACCACAGTAAACACAACGACCACCATCGCGAGCAAAGATTGCCCGGCGAGAAAGTGGAACTGTGTGGCGATAAGGAATCTTCACAAATTTATTGAGGCGCACAACTGATGGGAGTTCTAACTGTCCGGTCGCAAAGTGCAGAACTGTTCCGGAAGACTCGACCATTGTTGCTCGATTATTTAGGACAAGGATGAGAGCACGGCGATCTGTAACAACACCCAATGGCTCGTAGGTGGCGTTGAGAACTAAAGTGCGGTTCATCTCTACCTCGGTTCCAGCGCGTGGCTCGCGCTGATTGGGTTATATTGCCTCAAAAGTGGTCCTCTCAGGGGTATTTCGCGGTGAAGTTTTGATAAAGATTTCACTACCCTTAAGGCTTATGAACGAGCGTACGCAGGCAATTTGGGATTGGTTTAACGGCGCCCCTTTTCGCATCCTCGTAATCTTCATAGTCGCCCTCATTGGTCAGGTCATCGGCAATCGCGCCATTGACCGTGGCATCGGAAAATTGGCTTCAACTGATTTAAAGCCTGGCCCAGGAACAGCTAAGCGACAAGCAGAACGAGCTCGCACAATTGGCACCGTCTTCTCCTCTGCATTTAATGCAGCCGTTTGGATCATCGCACTCGGAATGATTCTCGGTGAGTTCGGATTCAATCTAGGTCCTGTAATTGCATCAGCCGGTGTTATCGGCGTTGCACTTGGTCTTGGCGCGCAGACAATTGTGCGCGATGTTTTATCTGGGATCTTTATGTTGGTCGAAGATCAATATGGCGTTGGCGATGAGATTCATATTCAAGATGTTGAGGGCAAGGTAGAGAAGGTCGGCTTAAGAATCACTCAGATTCGAGATAAAAAGGGTGTTCTCTGGTTCATCCGAAATGGTGAAATTCTTCTCGTTGGAAATAAATCTAAGACCTAATCCATCTGATTTACAAGATGATTTGCAGCTCCTTCTAAGTAACGCCACAATTTCTCTTTACCGGCGGCATCCAGATTACTTCCATCGACTGCAAGTTTCATACATCCAACCCATGCATCTTTCGCCTCTTGATTGATATGAAATCCTGCATGACGCATTCGAAGGCGTGGGTGTCCACGTTCTTCCTGATAGGTACTAGGCCCGCCCCAATACTGTTCTAGAAACATTTGAAGTCTGCGGGCTGCACCTTTCATATCTGACTCTGGGTACATCGGGCGCAGAATGGGATTGGTGGCAACGTGTGCATAGAACTGTGAGACTAAATCGGAGAAGAATGCTTCGCCACCAAATACCTCGTAGTAATTCGTAGTATCGCGCTCCATGCTAATAACCCCTTAACTCGGCGGCAGTCTTACCTTTGGCAATTTGTAGAACTGCAAAAGCTGTAATGATGCACATTGCCGCTGAGATATAGAAAGCTAAGGCATAGTCTCCGAGCTTTACTCTCAAGATTGCTGCGCCTAGTGCTGCAATGGAGGCGCCGACTTGATGCCCCACAAAGACCCAGCCATATACAACGGTAGAACGATCAGGGCCAAGAACAATTCTGCAGAGCATCAGTGTTGGTGGGACAGTTGCCACCCAATCTAGGCCATAGAAGATTACAAATACTAGTGTGGATGGCTGAATTGTGCTGAAGAGAATTGATGGCAGAAGAAAAAGTGAAAGCCCACGTAGTCCGTAGTAGAAGAAGAGTAATTTTCTTGGATCATATTTATCTGTGAGATATCCGGAGAAAATTGTTCCGATGACATCGAATACGCCAACTAGGGCAAGCAATCCTGCGGCAACAGTCTCCATCATTCCGTGATCGTGGGCTGCCGGAATGAA
>JBIICC010000103.1:0-3085 GCA_044239085.1 Candidatus Planktophila sp. | reverse complement strand
TCTCATCTAAATCTGGTGCATCGGATTTTCTCGAAGCCCTTGGGGTAGTTCCTGGTCTTGATGGCACAGGCGTTGAACGCACCGTTCGTGAACTTGGTATTGGTTTCTGTTTCGCACCTGTCTTCCACCCATCAATGCGCTTTGCAGCACCCGCTCGTAAAGAGCTGGGTGTCGCAACAATTTTTAATATCCTCGGTCCACTTTCTAATCCGGCAAAACCGAAAGCGGCAGCTGTTGGAGTCGCAAATGATCGGATGCACCTTGTAATGGCACAGGTGCTTGCTGAGAAGGGGTGCGATGGATTCGTCTTTAGAGGCGATGATGGATTGGATGAAATCACTCTTGCCACAACAACCTCCGTCTTATCAATTGGAAAGGCCCAGATTTCTAGTGATCGGATCGATGCTCAAGATTTTGGATTAGATACCGCACCGATTTCTGCAATTGCTGGGGGAGATTCGACTGAGAATGCACGTATAAGTCTTGCAATTCTTTCGGGCGAACGCGGCGCACCACGTGATGCAGTTCTGCTCAATGCCGCTGTCGCTATTGCTGCCTTCGAAGGAGATCTTGAAACTGATATCAAAGTGCGCATAACAGAAGGTCTAAAGCGAGCAGTAACCGCGGTTGATAGCGGGGCGGCATCTACTCTGCTGAAGAGATGGGCTGCTTTAACTCGGGAGATTTCGGCCCCTTAATTCGCTTTCCAAAGTTGAGTAACTCTTCAAGAGTATAGATATCGAGTGAACCGAGTCGCTCTAGCAGGCCATGGAAGACATCGACCGTTGCACGTGCATCATCAAGGGCGCGGTGGCTTGGAGTTGTAGAGGTTCCAAAGAATTCGGCTAACGTGCCTAGCCTGCAATTGGGAACTTCCTCTCTAGTAAGAACTTTCCGAGCAATGATTGCAGTATCAAGAACTGGATATTTTGGCCACGGTAGCTTATTTACCGAAGCTGCATATTTAAGAAATGAGAGATCAAAGGGCGCGTTCTGCGCCACCAGAACTGTCGATTGGTAATCACCCAGGAAATCCATGAGCGAGGGAAAGATTTCTAAAGCTGTTGGAGCCCCAGATAGCATCTCATCGCTTATTCCAGTGAGTTCGGTGATGTACAGCGGGACAGGATGTTCGGGATTCACAAACGAGTTGAACTCCTGGAGAACAGCGCCAGCCTTGATTTTAACTGCACCGATTTCGGTAATCGCAGCTCCTAAATGGGGAGCGCCGCCAGTTGTTTCAAGGTCAATAACAACAAATGTCGTATCGATAAGTTTGCGACCCAGATCCTGGAAAGTCGATTGCCACGTTGAGTCGCCCACGCCGTGAACATTAGATGATTGCTCCGACATTGATGAAGAGATAACCTCATCATCATGGGAGTCGAAGGCGCACCGCTGGAATTAATACGCGATTGGGATGCCCCAGGTTCGGGTGCTAAGAAAGGTGTTGGGGTATTACTAGTCCATGGCTTTACTGGTTCGCCAGCAGGCATGCGCCCTTGGGCCGAGTATCTCAATAAACTTGGATACACCGTTCGCGTTCCATTACTTCCGGGACATGGAACAAAAGCTGAAGATCTCAATCTCGTAAAGTGGCAAGAGTGGCCAGCGAAAGTTGAATCCGAATTAACCATTCTGTTGCAGAGCTGCGAGAAGGTCTTTATCTGCGGCCTTTCCATGGGTGGTGGAACAACACTTAATGTGGCGGCGCGGTATTCACGGCAACTTGCAGGAATCATTCTGGTTAATCCGATGATTCATGTGAAATTCGTCCCTCATCAACTTGCTTGGGTTATCTCACGCTTCCAGAAATTTCGTGATTCCGTCGGTGATGACATCAAGAAGCCTGGGGTAACTGAATACGGTTACGACCATTTACCTGCAGTAGGCGTCTATCAAATGCTGAAGATGCTGAGCTACACCCGAAAGAGATTGCACGATGTGACAGTTCCGGTGCAGTTATTTCATAGCGTTGAGGATCACACTCTGCCAGTGACGAATACCGAGATCATTCTGAAGGAGATCGGTTCCCGTGAGAAGCAACGGATAGAACTTATAAACAGTTACCACGTGGCGACACTAGATTACGATGCAGAAATCATCTTTGAAAATTCGAGAGTATTTATCGAAGCGCACTCATAACGTTTCCTGCCGCTACGAATTCACCAGCTGCTACTAATTCTGGAGATAAGTAACGATCAGGACCAGGTCCTGGAACGCTCTTGCGAAGAGCGCTAATAACCTTTGCAGATGCAGGACTTGGTGTGAGCGGTGCGCGGAGTTCTATAGCGCGAGATGCTGTCACTAATTCGATAGCGATAATGTACGTTAGATTTGAGACTGCCTTACGCAGTTTGCGTGCAGCAGACCAGCCCATAGAGACATGATCTTCTTGCATTGCAGAAGAAGGAATTGAATCTACGCTTGCAGGAGATGCTAATCGCTTATTCTCACTGACAAGTGCTGCCTGTGTGTATTGGGCAATCATGAGGCCTGAATCCACTCCAGGATCGTCGGCAAGAAATGGTGGAAGTCCTGCGCTGCGGTTCTTATCGAGAGCTCTATCAGTTCGGCGTTCTGCGATACTGCCAAGATCTGCGACTGCAATAGCAAGGAAATCGAGAACGTAAGCAACGGGTGCACCGTGGAAGTTTCCATTTGAAGAGATTCGACCATCGGCAAGAACAACGGGATTATCAATAACGGCGCGAAGTTCGCGCATCGCAACTATCCCCGCATAATCAACGGTATCTCGAACTGCACCTGATACTTGTGGTGCACAACGAAGAGAGTAGGCATCCTGAACTCGATCATCATTGTGAAGATGTGAGGCAACGATTCCTGAGCCCTTAAGGGTTTCAAGCATGATTGAAGCTGACTTTGCTTGACCGGGATGGGCTCTTAGCGGTTCATGAAGCTCGGGAATAAAGACTTTATCCGTTCCAAGTAAACCTTCTACCGACATTGCGGCAACTACATCGGCAGAATCGAGAAGCATGCGCAGATCTTCCAGCGCAAGAATGAGCATGCCGAGCATTCCATCGGTTCCATTGATGAGGGCAAGTCCCTCTTTCTCTGCGAG
>JBIICC010000034.1:0-9753 GCA_044239085.1 Candidatus Planktophila sp. | reverse complement strand
ATATCAGTCAAGATATCTCCGAAGAGGTTATCTGTAACCACTACGTCAAAACGCTCTGGGTTTGTAACAAAGAACATTGAAGCTGCGTCGACGTGTAAGTAATCGGTAGTCACTGTTGGGAACTCTTTAGCAACCTGGTTAAAGGTACGAGTCCAGAGGCTTCCGGCACGTGTTAATACATTGTTCTTATGAACAAGGGTTAACTTCTTACGATCACGGGCTGCAGCACGTGTAAATGCATCGCGAATCACTCGCTCCGCACCGCGGCGTGTATTAAGAGATTCCTCTGTTGCGATTTCATGATCTGTGCCTTCAGCAAGAACACCGCCTGCACCAACATAAGGACCTTCGGTGCCTTCGCGAACAACAACGAAATCGATCGGAGCTTTTGTTGCAAGAGGGCCTGTTACACCTGGCATCAACTTCGCTGGGCGAAGGTTGATGTAGTGATCAAATGCAAAACGAATCTTGAGCAGTAAGCCGCGTTCGAGAACGCCACTTGGGACAGTTGGGTCTCCAACTGCGCCGAGCAAGATGACATCGGCCTTAGCGAGATCTGCAAGAACTGAATCTGGAAGGACTTCGCCGGTGCGATGCCAGTAACCAGCACCGAGGTCGTAATTAGTCTTATTAAATGTCACGCCATATTTAGCTGCAACAACATCTAAGACCTTAAGACCTTCGGCGACGACTTCGGTTCCGATTCCATCTCCGGGAATAACAGCGAGATTGATTGTGCGTGCCATTAATTCACCAAAGTTACAGAGCGAACGAGTTCTGCGCCGGTCTCTTTCTTAACAGTTTCAGCAACTGCATCAGAGACAGGTGAATCAACGGTAAGAGCCATAAGCGCGCTTCCACCAGCTGATTCACGGGCAACCTGCATACCTGCGATATTGATCTTGGCGCTACCGAGGGCATTACCTACTGCTCCAACAACTCCAGGCTTATCTGCATAGCGAAGGAAGAGAAGGTTCTCGGTTGGGGGTAGATCGAGATCGAAACCATCGATAGCAATAATCTTCTCAACTTTGCGGATACCCATAAGAGTTCCATCAACCTTGATTGATTTTCCATTGCTTAGAGCTGCATGAAGAGAGATCATGCTGCGGTACTCAGGGCTATCAGGTGTCGTAGTTACATTTGATGTAACTCCGCGATCTGCAGCAAGTCCTGGCGCATTTACATAGGTCACATCTTCACAACCTGATGCGACAAGAGTTCCCTTAAGTGCGCTGATTGCAAGAATTGAAGAATCGTGGCCAGAGATATCGCCCTTGACTGAAATTTCAATTGAGACAGGAGTCTCTCCTGCAATTGCAGTTGCGAGCTGTGCCATCTTCTCAACCAATGGAAGTGATGGGCGAATCTCGTCGTGGATAGCTCCACCTTTAACGTTCACTGCATCAGGAACAAGTTCGCCAGCAAGTGCCTTGCGCACTGAGACTGCAACAGCGATTCCTGCACGCTCTTGTGCCTCATCAGTTGATGCACCCAAGTGCGGTGTTGCAACAACTTGATCAAGCTGGAATAAAGGTGAATCTGTGCAAGGTTCAGTGACATAAACATCAAGGCCTGCACCTGCAACGCGACCTTCAACGATTGCATCATAGAGAGCTGCCTCATCGAGGACTCCTCCACGAGCTGCGTTGATAATGCGAACTTCCTTCTTCACTTTCTTAAGAGCTTCTACCCCAATGAGGTTTGCAGTCTCTTTAGTCTTTGGAAGGTGGATGGTGATGAAATCGCTTCGCTTTAAAAGCTCATCGAGTTCAACAAGTTCTACGCCAAGCTGCGCAGCCTTTGCTGGCTGTAAATATGGATCATATGCAACAACGTTCATACCGAAAGCTTGCATGCGGTGTGCAACAAGCTGACCGATACGACCAAAACCAACAATGCCAAGTGTCTTCTCGAAAAGTTCAGCGCCTGTGTACTTAGAGCGCGCCCACTTTCCGTTACGAAGTGCAGCATGTGCTGGCGAGATAAAACGCGCTGAAGCGAGCAACAATGAGATCGCTAGTTCAGCTGCAGAGACGATATTTGATGTAGGTGCATTAACAACCATGACACCGGCAGCTGTAGCTGCAGGAATATCAACGTTATCAAGACCTACACCTGCGCGAGCAATGACCTTAAGGCCCTTTGCTGCGGCAATCGCTTCTGCATCCATCTTTGTCGCTGATCGGATCAGAACTGCATCGACACCCTTGCCAAGTTCAGCGAGAAGTTCTGCGCGGTTTGCACCGTCGCAATTGCGAACCTCAAAATCTGGACCTAGTGCATCAAGAGTTGCAGAGCTGAGCTCTTCAGCAATTAAAACGATGGGTTTAGCCACGCGCAGCACTTCCCTCTTTGTAGCCATCGGTATTAGTTTGTTTCATCCAGCTAAACATCTTGCGAAGTTCGCGTCCAACACCTTCGATGATGTGAACCTCACCCTTTGCGCGAAGCGCCTTAAACTCTGGTGCTCCTGCTTCTTGGTCATCGATGAAGCGCTTAGCAAATGAACCTGATTGAACATCTGCAAGAACTGCCTTCATATTCTCCTTGACGCGAGCATCGATAACGCGTGGACCTGAGACGTAATCTCCGAATTCAGCTGTATCTGATACTGACCAACGCTGCTTTGCGATTCCACCTTCGTACATAAGGTCAACGATCAACTTAAGTTCGTGTAAGCATTCGAAGTAAGCAACTTCTGGCTGGTATCCAGCTTCAACAAGTGTTTCAAATCCGTACATGACGAGCTGTGATGCTCCACCACAGAGAACTGCTTGCTCTCCGAATAGATCTGTCTCTGTCTCTTCTGTAAATGTTGTAAGGATTCCACCGGCGCGAAGTCCGCCGATCGCCTTTGCATATGAAAGTGTCAGTGGCCATGCGCTACCTGTTGAATCTTGCTCAACTGCAACGATGACAGGAACTCCGCGGCCCGCTGCATATTCGCGACGAACGAGGTGTCCTGGTCCCTTAGGCGCAACCATGCAGACATCGATATCTGCAGTTGGCTTGATGTAACCGAAACGAATATTGAAACCGTGACCGAAGAAGAGTGCATCACCCTTCTTGAGGTTAGGCAAGATTGATTCTGTGTAGATATGGCGCTGTACGTGATCTGGCGCGAGCAACATGATGACAGTTGCTTCTTTAACTGCCTCTGCAACAGTTACAACGCGAAGACCTTCAGCCTCTGCCTTTGCTCGTGATGGTGAGCCTTCCTTAAGTCCTACGCGAACATCAACACCTGAATCGCGAAGATTCAGTGCATGTGCGTGGCCCTGTGAGCCGTAACCGATGATCGCGACCTTGCGACCCTGGATGATGGATAGATCTGCATCCTCTTCGTGATACATCGTTGCTGCCACGGTACTTCTCCTTTTGTAGTTTCTTTTAGTTTTGGTAGTCGGTCTAGTTTTGGTAGTCGGGTTGGGTGTCGTGAACTTCTTTTGCCTTCGGTGTCACATCTTTAATAGAGATAACGCTGATGAGCTTGTCGAGCTGAGCAATTACTTGCTCGAGAGAGTGGCCTTCGATAGCCACTCCAATAATCATCTTTGAGATGGATGAATCTTCAGTTGGTCCCACGCTGAGGGTTTCGATATTGAATGCGCGACGTGAAAAGAGTCCAGCGACGCGAGCAAGTACGCCAGGTTCGTTTTCAACGAGAACTTCGAGAGTATGTTGACGGCGGCTAGTAGTCATTAGAGTTCCTGTGAATCCCAGTCAGGCGCTGTGGCGCGGGCGATCATGATTTCATCATTTGAAGTTCCAGCAGCGACCATCGGCCAGACCATCGCATCGCGATGTACGCGGAAATCAACGACCACTGGTTGATCATTAATTGACATAGCCTTTTCGATTGTCTTATCGAGATCTTCTGGGCGTTCGCACGCAAGTCCAACGCAGCCCATAGATTCTGCAAGCATTGGGAAGTTGGGAACGCGCTTTGAATCAAGTGAAGTATTTGAGTAACGGCTGTCATAGAACAGCGTCTGCCACTGGCGCACCATTCCGAGAGATTCGTTATTGATAATTGCAACCTTGATAGGAATATTGTTAAGTGCGCAGGTAACGAGCTCTTGGTTTGTCATTTGGAAACAGCCATCGCCATCAATTGCCCAGACAGTTGCATCAGGTGCGCCAACCTTTGCGCCCATTGCAGCAGGAACTCCGTAACCCATAGTTCCTGCACCGCCTGAGTTAAGCCATGTGCGTGGATGTTCGTAAGAGATAAATTGTGAAGCCCACATCTGATGTTGGCCAACGCCTGCAGTAAAGATTGTGTCTGCGCCAGAGATTTGTCCTAGGCGCTGAATTACAAGCTGCGGTGAAAGTGATCCATCGTCCGGTTGGTCAAAGCCCAATGGGTATGTTGATTTCAGGGAATTCATCTGACGTAACCACGCAGTGAGATCTGGCTTATTTTTTGCAAGAGCCGCCTTGAGCGCAGGAATAAGAGCTGCAATAGTTTCCTTTACATCGCCAACAACTGCGACATCTGCATGACGATTCTTGCCAATTTCAGCAGGATCGATATCCGCATGAAGAATCTTTGCATTTGGCGCAAAGGTAGAGAGCTTGCCTGTTACGCGATCATCAAAGCGTGCACCTAAAGTGATAAGTAGGTCTGCCTTTTGAAGCGCTGTTACTGCAGCAACAGTTCCGTGCATTCCAGGCATACCCATATGTAGCGGATGAGAATCTGGGAAAGCACCGCGAGCCATAAGAGTTGTTACTACTGGGCCGCCGAGAAGTTCTACCAATTGGCGAAGTTCTTTATGTGCATTGGCTTTGATAACGCCGCCACCAACATAGAAGACAGGCTTTGATGATTGTGCGATAAGAGCTGCGGCATCTGAGATTGCCTGTGAGTCTGGAGTTGTCTGTGGCTTGTATCCAGCTAAGTTGATTGATGTTGGCCAGTTATAGGTGGTCATCTTCTGCAGTGCATCTTTTGCAACGTCGACAAGAACCGGACCTGGGCGACCCGTAGTTGCAATGTGAAACGCTTCTGCGATTACGCCCGGAATTTGGGCAGGATCAGTGACCAAATAGTTGTGCTTAGTAAATGGCATTGTGATTCCGCGAATATCTGCCTCTTGAAATGCATCGGTACCGATTGCAGCAGAAGGAACTTGGCCAGTGATTGCAACGAGTGGAACAGAGTCCATTGCTGCATCCATGAGAGGCGTTACAAGGTTTGTTGCACCTGGACCAGATGTTGCAATACAAACACCAGCGCGACCTGTTACTTGCGCATAACCAGTTGCTGCATGTCCTGCACCTTGTTCGTGGCGAACCAAGATGTGGCGAATTGTTGAGTCGTAGATCGGATCGTAAGCAGGAAGAATCGCGCCACCAGGAAGTCCGAACATCACTTCTACACCAGCTGCTTCAAGGCTCTTCACCAATGAAGTAGCTCCTGTCATTTCTGTGCCGTTCGCTGTTGGAACATGTTTCGCCATCTTCGTACTCCCTTCTCTCTCGATCTTCTTAGTTACTAACATCTAGCTTTTTTCTAGCTTTTCCAAATGAAAAAACCCTCAGATATCTGAGGGCGCACGTGACATAAAGACACGTGCTATCGAATCACCACCACTGAAACCACTGAAGAACGTGTTGATTGCATGGACCTATTCTCCATCGGCGCAGGGCTATGCGTCAAGAGATGAGATGAACGTCTCAAAAAGTGGGATGAATAATCCGCTTACTTCCAGACCGCGCCCTCGGATGCTGAAGAAACCCCCTTGGAGAACTTGGCTAGTACTCCTCGAGTGAACTTGTGTGGGATTGGCTTCCAACCCACTTTACGAGATTCAAGTTCAGCCGGGTCGACAAGAAGATCAAGTGTTCGTTTTTCGATATCGATACGAATGAGATCGCCATCCTTAATAAATGCAATAGGACCTCCGTCAACAGCTTCTGGAGAAATATGTCCAACACAGAGGCCAGTTGAACCACCAGAGAATCGACCATCAGTAAGTAGCAGAGTCTTCTTTCCAAGACCTGCACCCTTAATTGCACCTGTAATCATCAACATCTCGCGCATACCTGGTCCACCCTTTGGACCTTCGTAGCGAATAACAACTACATCGCCTTCTTTAATAGTTCCATTTTCAAGTGCATCCATTGCTGCTTGTTCGCGTTCAAAGACACGTGCAGGACCTTCGAATGTTTTTACACCAATACCCGCTGTCTTGCAGACGGCGCCTTCGGTAGCGAGAGTTCCTCCGAGAATCGTGATTCCCATATCTGTAGATATCGGCTTATCTGCAGGAAAGAGAACATCGCTATCTGGGAACGGTGGATTGATTTCAGCTAAATTCTCAGCCATCGTCTTTCCGGTGACTGTCATGCAATCTCCATGAAGATAACCAGCATCAAGCAAAATGCGAAGTACAACTGGAATTCCACCAACGCGATCGACATCGGTCATTACGTACTTACCGAATGGCTTCAGGTCTCCAAGTAGAGGCACCTTAGAGCCGATTCGATGGAAATCCTCGAGAGTAAGATCAACCTCTGCTTCATAGGCAATTGCTAGTAAATGAAGCACAGCATTCGTTGATCCACCAAGCGCCATCAGAATGGTGATTGCATTTTCGAAGGCTTTCTTTGTCAGAATATCTCGAGTTGTGATTCCCTTTCGGATCAATTCGACAACCGCTGCACCAGACTTGACTGCATATTCATCTCTGCGACGATCTATTGCAGGAGGCGCTGCAGATCCTGGAAGAGATAATCCGATAGCTTCACCAATACTTGCCATTGTGTTCGCTGTGTACATTCCGCCGCAAGCACCTTCACCTGGACAGATAGCACGTTCAATAGCATCAACACGTTCTCTAGTAATTAGCCCACGAGCGCAAGCACCCACAGCCTCAAAGGCATCGATAATCGTGACATCTTGTCCATCAACATTTCCTGGCAAAGTTGAACCTGCATAGACAAAGACAGAAGCAACATCGAGTCGAGCTGCAGCCATCATCATTCCTGGAAGTGATTTATCGCAACCTGCAAATGTAACCATTCCATCGAAGCGCTCAGCATTCATAACTGTCTCGACTGAATCAGCGATGATTTCTCGAGATACCAGAGAGAAGTGCATACCTTCGTGGCCCATTGAAATTCCATCAGAGACTGAGATAGTTCCGAATTGCATGGGGAACCCACCTGCATCAATCACACCTTGCTTTGATGCCTTTGCAAGTCGATCGAGGGAGAGATTGCATGGTGTGATTTCATTCCATGAAGATGCGATACCAATCTGTGGCTTTACCCAATCATCATCACCCATTCCAACTGCGCGAAGCATTCCGCGAGCAGGAGCTCTTTCTAGGCCATCAGTTACAACTCCAGAGCGAGGTTTCATGTTCGACATGAGAGAATTCTAGCCTCGGCCACGATATGTGTGGCAATCAATTTCTATGTTAAAGGAGACACATCTGTGTCAAAGCAAGCCCAAGATCAGACTCTAGACCCAACTCGTTGGCGCACCCTCTTCGTCGTTGCAATCGCTCAATTGATGATTGTTCTGGACAGTTCAATTATGAATATCGCGATTCCGAGCGCCAAGATTGAATTGGGCATCACCGATGCCAACCAGCAGTGGGTTATCACTGCCTACACCTTGGCTTTCGGTTCACTCCTTCTATTGGGTGGCCGTATTGGTGACTACATGGGGCGCAAGAAAATCTTCCTTATTGGATTGGCCGGCTTTGCAGCTGCATCAGCACTTGGCGGAATCGCCTCGACTCAAGGGTTGCTCTTTGCTTCCCGCGCACTTCAGGGCGTCTTTGCCGCTCTCCTTGCACCTGCAGCTCTTGCAATCATCTCTGTAACATTTACTGTTCCGCAAGAACGCGCAAAGGCATTCGGCGTTATCGGCGCAATCTCAGGCGGCGGCGCTGCAATCGGTCTGATTCTTGGTGGAGTACTTACTGAGTACGCATCATGGCGTTGGTGCTTAGGCGTTAACACTCCAATCGCAATTGCAGCGGGAATTCTGGCGCTGAAATTTGTTCGTGAATCTAAAGCCGCAGGCGATAACACCTACGACATTCCAGGTGTCATCACGGCTACAGCAGGTCTCTTTGCTCTCACTTATGGATTTAATGAGGCAGCTCTCAAGGGTTGGTCTGACTCATTAACAATCTCATTCTTTATCGCATCAGCAGTCTTACTGATTGCCTTTGTAGTTATTGAATCAAAGGTCGCAAATCCATTAATGCCACTTCGCGTTATCACCGAACGTAACCGTGGAGGTTCGTACCTTGGATCTCTCGTTGTTGGCGCTGGTCTCTTCTCAATGTTCTTATTCCTTGGTCTCTACCTTCAAGTAATCCTCGGATTTAGCCCACTGAAATCTGGCTTTGCATTCCTACCGTTTACAGCAGGAATCATTATCTTCGCCGGAATTGCATCACAACTTCTTCCTAAGGTTGGACCTAAACCGCTCATGGTCCCTGGTTTGATTTTTGCTGGAATTGGGCTTCTACTTCTTACTCGCATTACTCCCGAAACAGGATATTTCACACATGTTGTTCCATCACTGCTCATCATGTCTAGCGGTATGGCACTTGTCTTTATTCCGTTGACATCAACTTCACTACACGCTGTTTCATCTCATGACACTGGTGTGGCAAGTGCGATGCTCAATACTTCACAGCAGATTGGTGGATCCCTCGGAACCGCTCTTCTCAATACAGTCTCTGCGACAGCGGCGGCAACATATGCAGCATCAAATACTGACCTTGGAAAGATGGTTCAGCCATTTGCTATGACTCATGGCTTTACCGTCGCATTTAAATTCAGCGCAGCGCTGCTCTTTATCGGCGCAGTTGTTCTCTTCTTCTTTATCAATATTGGAAAAGAGTCACTCGTTGAAACAGAAGGCGTAATCGCCCACTAATCACTTAATTAGCAGCTTGACCTAGGTGGCCAAGTAGAAGCTCACGAACGCGTGCAGCATCTGCTTGGCCCTTTGTCTCTTTCATAACTGCGCCAATAAGAGCGCCCGCTGCAGGTAGATGTCCCCCGCGAACTTTCTCTGCCGTATCTGCTTGTTCTGCACAAACCTTTTCAATGGCAGCCATCAGTGCACCATCATCGTTAACAACTTTGATTCCGCGCTTTGCAACAACTTCAGATGGCTTACCTTCGCCAGCGATAACGCCCTCTACAACTTGGCGTGCGAGTTTGTCGGTGAGTTCACCCTTTGCAACAAGTGCCACAAGTTCAGCAACATCGGCAGGAGTGATGGAGAGATCTGCAATCGCAATGTTCTGATCATTGGCGATACGAGAAATTTCACCAAGCCACCATGTGCGAGCCTTAGTTGGATCTGCGCCAAGATTCACAGTTGCCTCGACGATATCTAAGACATCGGCGTTAATCATCGCTTCCATCTCTTTATCTGGAACGCTCCACTCTTCTTTGATGCGCTTGCGGCGCACTGATGGTCGTTCCGGCAAAGTTGCGCGTAGTTCTTCAATCCAAGTAGCTGCAGGTGTAACCGGAACCAAATCTGGATCTGGGAAATAGCGGTAATCCTCTGCCTGCTCTTTGGAGCGGCCTGAACGAGTTAGCCCTGTATCTTCCTGGAAGTGTCGAGTCTCTTGCTTAACTTTCTTTCCATCGTTGAGAAGCTCTGCATGGCGAATCATCTCGCCACGAATAGCGCGTTCTACTGAACGAAGCGAGTTAACGTTCTTTGTCTCTGAACGAGTTCCGAGTACTTCTGAACCGATT
>JBIICC010000026.1:0-12454 GCA_044239085.1 Candidatus Planktophila sp. | reverse complement strand
CGTCCCGGAACCTGGCGTCGCTAGAGAGCTCTTCATCGAGATAGCGTTGCGAATATCTTGAGAGAACAGTTTCGCAAATGAGTTCGTTGGATACTTGTGTGTATGAGATTCAGGACTGAGAAAACGTTTAACACACTACGCCCGTAGAAGCCCTGTTTTAATTCTGAAGGACCCGGGTTCGATTCCCGGCACCTCCACTAGCTTTATTTTTTGCTGCTCTTTATGAAATTAATTTAGGACTCGTCGCCATCTTCTGGTCCGGGACGTAAACCTTCAAAGATTTCTTTGCAGACAGGACAGATTGGATACTTCTGCGGATCGCGAGAAGGAACCCACTTCTTTCCGCAGAGCGCACGCACTTTCTTACCAGTGACTGCGGATTCAACAATCTTCTCTTTCTTAATGTAATGCGCGAAGCGATCATGTCCGCCATCATCTTCTTGCTCAACCGGCTTTGTGAGCGTATCTGTATCTGCGCTTGTAATCGGTCCATCAAGAGTTGGAAGGCCGCGATCGAAAATACCGGCTTTAATGTTGGATGAACCCTTCACTCTCATGGCTCCATTATCTACTAGCGCACGAAAACTGCCAATCTATTGCGCAACGAGCGACAATCTTCTGCCTGTAGAATTTCCTAATGAAAGACTTACTGCGCACCGAGCACCTTTCCCGTGCTGATGTCGAGCTACTGCTCGATACTGCTGCAGATTTCGCAAAGAACCCACTTCGTTCAAATACAGCGCTGAGTAATAAGAGCGTGGCTATCTACATGACAAAGCCATCTACTCGTACTCGTCTTGCATCAGAGACAGCTGTTGCGCACTTAGGTGGCACACCAATATTTATTCGTGGAGATGAGCTTCAACTCGGTCGCGGAGAGACAATCTCAGATACAGCGCGAATCATCAGCGGGTATTGCGATGCGTTGATTATTCGTACCTTTGCTCAGGCAGATGTCGATGAACTCGGCGCTAATTCAACTATCCCGGTTATTAACGGATTAACAGATGATGATCACCCAACACAGCTACTTGCTGACTGGGTAACCATCCGCGAAAACTTCGGAAACGATGTCGCAGGGCGCAAATTTGTCTATCTCGGTGATGGAAACAATATGACTCATGCCTGGCTCATCATGGGCGCAATCATGGGCGCACATGTTGTTGCCGCAACTCCTGCCGGTAAGTGGGCACCGGATGCAGCAGTTGTTGCAAAGGCGAAAGAGATTGCCGCAAAGAGTGGCGCAACTATTGAAGTGACAAATGATCCAGAGGCAGCAGCGCAAGGTGCATCTGTTCTCTATACAGATGTCTGGATGTCTATGGGTGATCCTGAAGCAGAGCGCGCAGAGAAGATCAAGGCTCTTACTCCATTTGCTGTTACAGAGAAGTTGATGAAACTTACTGAGAAAGATTCCATCTTTATGCACTGTCTTCCTGCGCACCGCGGAGAAGAAGTTGAAGCAAACGTTATCGACGGAGCGAAGTCAGTTATTTGGCGCGAAGCTTTCCATCGCAGAACAACAATTCAGGCGCTGCTCTATCACTTGACTCGCGGAGAGCTCAAAGGAAATTAATTAACCGTTTGCGCATTTATTGCGCATCTGGAATTTGATCAATATCGGTATAAATTAATTTACCCATTGCACGTGCTTTTTCCATTTCAATATCTGCACCTTGTGAGTCACCGGGAATGCGAAGAACTGCATCGCAATGTTCCAGTAGTCGATGAGCAACGGGATATTGAAATTCCTTAAATTCATCCGATGCATGTGTAGATCCACCAGCAGATTTGATCACTGGCCAAGCCGCCCACTCTCCGACCATGGCCAAGTGCCCCTTCTTAAAGAGGGGTAGCGCATAGCTCTCCATCCTTCGAAGATTCTCACTTATCAATCCTTCATCCCCGTTCGTGCCAGAAAGGTATGGGCCGGAAATGAGTATGAGCATGGATTTAGACATGGCACGAAGATACCCTCACATCACAGAAATTGAACCAAGAGGGTACCTTTTAGCCCATGAGAGTTGCTGTTCCTAGAGAAATCAGAGATGGCGAGAAGCGCGTAGCGCTCGTGCCTGATGTCATCAATAAGTTAACCCGACTTGGTTTTGAAGTCATGATCGAAGCTGGAGCAGGTGTTCATTCGCAGGCGACAGATGATCTCTTCACTGCAGCTGGTGCAACCGTTAAGAGCGGCGATGTCATCAGCGGCGCAGACGTTGTTCTCTCAGTTACCTCTCTTACTCCAGCACAGATCGGCACCTTGAAGCAGGGCGCCGTCACAATTTCTTTCTTATCTCCAGTGACTGCAACAGATTCAATTGATGCTGCAGTCAAAGCTGGAGTTACAGCGTTCTCACTCGAATTAGTTCCACGTATTTCTCGTGCACAGTCAATGGATGCGCTTACTTCACAAGCGCTCTGTGCCGGATATCGCGCAGCGCTAGTTGGCGCAGAACTTTCACCACGTTTCTTCCCGATGTTGATGACAGCAGCGGGAACAGTTACACCGGCTCAGGTTTTAGTTCTCGGCGCTGGAGTTGCAGGTCTTCAAGCAATTGCAACTGCACGCCGCCTGGGTGGAGTCGTCAGTGCATATGACGTTCGCCCATCATCTGCTGATGAAGTGAAGTCAATGGGTGCAACATTTATCAACCTTGAACTTGAAGCACTTGAAGGCGCCGGCGGATATGCGCGAGAGATGACAGAAGAACGTGCAGCTAAGCAACGCGAACTTCTGACTCCTTACATTGCTAAGTCTCATGTCGTGATTACAACTGCTGCAGTTCCAGGGCGCACTGCGCCTCGTTTGATGACTGCTGCAATGGTTGATGCGATGGAAGCGGGAACAATCATCGTAGATCTTGCTGCAGAGACTGGCGGAAACGTTGAAGGATCAAAGCCTGGCGAGATTGTTACAACTG
Source organism: Candidatus Planktophila sp. (assembly GCA_044239085.1). Lineage (GTDB taxonomy): Bacteria > Actinomycetota > Actinomycetes > Nanopelagicales > Nanopelagicaceae > Planktophila. The sequence goes on along the minus strand of JBIICC010000026.1, from coordinate 9,530 downwards.
CAAAGGGAGTTCAAATCTGGGGCGGAAAAGATGTTCCAAGCCAACTTCCATTCCATGCATCAAGTTTGTACTCACGTAACGTGGTCAATCTTCTTACCTTGATGACTAATCCAGCTGCAGATGGTGCGCCAGTTTCACTTAACCTTAACTTTGAAGATGAAATCATTGATAAATCAGCACTTACCCATGCAGGGTCAAAGCACACACCTCAGGACGCTCAGAAGGGAAGTGCCAACTAATGGATGCAATCGCAATTATTTCGATTTTCACTTTATCGGTCTTTGTTGGCTTTGAGGTTGTCTCAAAGGTTTCATCAACTCTTCACACACCTCTTATGTCTGGTGCAAATGCAATCCACGGTGTGATTCTTGTTGGTGCGATCATCGTGGCTGATCACAGCGAGAATAATTTAGAGCTCGGTCTATCACTGGCTGCAATTGTCTTAGCGACAATCAATATGGTCGGTGGCTTTGTTGTTACCGATCGCATGCTCGAGATGTTTAAGCCGAAGAAGAATGATGCAAACCAGAAGAATGGGGGAGAGCAATAATGAATAGCACTCTCTATAGCCTCGTTGGTCTAGCGGCAGGCGTTGCATTTATCTTGGCCCTTAAGGGTCTATCTCATCCAAAGACAGCGCGCCGTGGAAATCTCATCGGTGCCTTCGGTGCAACCGTTGCAACGCTCTCAGTATTTCTCTATGTAACACCATCAAAGGGTGAAGAAGTTGGACACTCACTTCCACTGCATAACTTCTGGTGGATTATCGGTGCAATTCTTCTTGGTTTGATTATTGGTGTTCCTGCTGCGCGTAAGGTCGAGATGACTCAGATGCCGCAGCTTGTTGCACTCTTTAACGGTGTCGGTGGTGGCGCAGCAGCGCTCGTTGCAATCGTTGAGTATCTAAACCTTGGCGATACAGCGACAACAGCTGAAGTTATCTTCACAGTCTTTACAGTTGTAGTTGGCTGCGTTTCATTCAGCGGTTCGATCATCACCTTTATGAAGCTTCAAGAGTTGATGACTACTCGCCCAGTGGTTTTCCCTGGCGGTCGCTTTGTTATTGCAGGAACACTTGTTGCTGTACTTGGCGTTTCAGTATGGGTTGTCGTAGCCCTTGGAACAACACCGCTACTCGTCCTTGCACTTCTCTCATTGCTCTTCGGTGTGCTCTTCGTACTTCCAGTCGGTGGCGCAGATGTACCTATCGTTATCTCACTTCTCAATGCATTTACAGGTCTTACTGTTGCGGCAAGTGGATATGTATTGTCATCAACGCTTCTCATCATCGCAGGAACACTCGTCGGTGCATCAGGAACTATCTTGACTCGCTTGATGGCAGAGGCGATGGGACGTTCACTCTTTGGAACTCTCTTCGGTGCATTCACCGCTAAGCCACAAGCTGTCTCAGATTCAGCAGAAGAGCGCCCAGTGCGTTCAGGTTCTGCTGATGACGTCGCAATCTTGCTCAACTACGCACGTCGCGTTGTAATCGTTCCTGGCTTCGGTCTTGCGGTAGCTCAGGCACAACACACAGTGCGCGAGCTTGCAGATCTCATGATCTCTAAGGGGATCGATGTTGCATATGGAATTCACCCAGTTGCAGGTCGTATGCCAGGTCATATGAACGTTCTTCTTGCAGAAGCAAATGTTCCTTATGATCAATTAGCTGAGATGGATGAAGTGAATCCAACCTTCGGTCAGACAGATGTTGCAATCGTTATCGGTGCAAACGACGTTGTGAACCCTGCAGCGCAGACAACACCTGGTTGCCCAATTTATGGAATGCCGATTTTGGAAGTTAATCACGCATCGAACATCATCTTCCTGAAGCGCTCAATGCGCCCAGGATTTGCTGGAATCGAGAATGAACTCCTCTATGATCCAAAGACAATGTTGCTCTTTGGTGATGCAAAGGCATCTCTTACAAAGGTTGTTTCAGCGCTCAAAGCGCTCTAATTAACCTTCTTGTAAGTCAGTAGGTGCGTTATGCACGTCGAGGATATCTGCAGCCTTTACATCTCCAGATAACTTATCCGTCCGCTGCACTGGCTTCTTGGCATCTTCCTTATAGATAGCTGGAATTGAACCGAGTAGACCCTTTTGGAAATCTTCAAATGCCTGAAGGACTTCGCGCTTTGTATTCATAACAAATGGCCCCATCCAAGCAACAGGTTCCTTGATTGGTTGGCCACCGAGGATAAAGAGTTCAAGGTTTGGAGAACGTGACTCTTGGTGCTGAGCAGCGCGCACAACGATTGAATCACCCTCGCCGAATACGGTGAGCTGACCCATATTTACTGGACGTTGTTCATCGCCAACAAAACCTGCACCTGCCATTGTGTACACGAGTGCGTTGTAATCCTTACGCCATGGAAGGCGAAGTTCTGCACCTGGTGCAAGTGTTGCGTGAATAAGAGTGATTGGTGTCTGTGTAGTTCCTGGACCTACATGTCCATCGAGTTCACCAGCGATGATGCGAACAAGAGATCCACCATCTGTTGAAGTAAGTAGTGCAACATCATTTGCACGAACATCTTGGTAGGCAGGGGGAGACCACTTCTTAGCTGCAGGAAGGTTTACCCACAATTGGAATCCGTGGAATAGACCACCTGACATCACCAAATGCTCTGGTGGAGTTTCAATGTGAAGAATTCCGCCACCGGCAGTCATCCACTGTGTATCTCCGTCGGAGATAGTTCCTCCACCACCATTTGAATCTTTATGATCGAAGATGCCATCAATAATGTATGTAACAGTTTCAAATCCGCGGTGTGGGTGCCAAGGAGTTCCCTTTGGTTCACCTGGTGCATACTCAACTTCACCCATTTGATCCAGGTGAATAAATGGATCGAGCTCAGATAGATCAACGCCTGCGAATGCACGACGTACTGGGAAACCTTCACCTTCAAAACCTTGTGGAGCAGTTGTAATGCTCTTTACTTTGCGTGCGCGTAGACCGGTTGCATCACTGATGCGCGGAAGAATTGTTACATCGCTAACGGTTACTGCTGGCACGTTTTTCTCCTTGGCTGGTTCGTCTTAAGCCAAAGGTAGTTGAACTTTCAACTACCTGCAAGCTCAAGATATCTCTAGACCGGTTCATTGGCAGATCGTGCGGGAGTGAAGAACTCTTTCCCTAAAGGCGAGCGCCAAGTACAGGATCCGTCGGGGAAGCTTTCAATACTCCAGCCATCATGGGTCTTTAATCGATGGTGTCGCCTACAGAGTGCGCCAATGTTTTCCGCCGAAGTTCGCCCACCAGTATCCCAACTCTCGGCATGATCTAAATCTGAGAGAAGCGCCGATCTTCGACATCCCGGAAAACGACATGTTCTGTCGCGAGCGATGAGAAAATCTTTCAACTGTTGAGGCGGTTCATAACTTTCGCGTCCGAAGTCGAGAAGATTTCCAGTCTGCGGTTCGGTGATAAATCTCTTCCATCTTCCATCGGAAGCTAATTCGCGAGCAACTGCTGCAGGAATTGGACCGTAGCCAGCTAATTGACCAGGGTTCTCTGCAAGTCCAAGGAGAGTTGGAAGATCGATTGTGACATTGACGGTGAGTGGACGACGATGTGGAGCAACAACATCATCGAGCTGAGATAAGAATTGTGCACAGATTGATGAGAGCGCATCTGCTCTCTTCATATCCTTCGTCAGTTTCTCCTCTGATTGCGAAAGCTGATCTGCTCGCAAGATAAAGGCCTCGATTGAGTTCATAACAATCTGGGCATCTGCTGCAGGAAGTATTGCTACAACTGTTGAGATTCCATCAGCATCGTTATAGCAAGTAACGCGACGCATTGAGGTGGCACGGGCAACGGTCTCTTCAAACTCTTCGGGCGAATATTTGGCTACTGAATTGCGTACATGGTTTGCAACCTGCCCAGGTGTATGGAATTCGGCGTAGGCAATAGCTCGAGTTTCGATATCGAAGATTGCAGATTCACTCATTCCATCGTGAATAGCGGAGGCAGTCTCTCGCGCAATAACAGTTGCATGTGCAGATGAGATCTCGCCAAGAGCCAGTGCAGAGCAAGTATTAGGTAGATTGTTTACAAGATTTCGTGCGACATCGATTCGCATCTGCGCAGTCGAAGGCGCTAATCGAAGTGCGGTAGATACATCTTCGCGCTCTGCTTCATCGACTCCGAAAAGTGCGCCTTCACCTACAGAAGCCTGTGCTCCCGCAACGGCGGTAATTGCACGTTGCTTCAAAGCAAATAGCCAGCCATCTTGTCGCTCGAGCGCGGAGAGAAAATCAATACGTAGTGCCGGAGTTAGAGAGTAAGGATCGATTGAAGAGAGCTTCTCGAGGACGTGCGCACTTGGAATTGCCATTAACAGTTCACTTACCAACTGCGCGAGATCCTCGGTCTCGGCAAGAACTGCTATTTGAGGAATATCTTCAACGCGAGTGCACACATCAGTAGGAGTGAGACTTTCAACGGGAGCACTCTTGTCAACGCCAGTGAGTTCTTCAACTCTGCGAAGGCGTGCTGTTGTCATGGCGAGATTGTGTTTCCCGGCGCTGACAAATAGGCCAGAGAACTGCGCTAATTCCCACAGATTTGTGGAGAACTTTTTGGGCAGTAACTGCGCGTAATCGGCTACCGCTCTTCAACGGGGATTTTCTTACAGTCCGTTAGCGAGTTAGAATCTATGTATGAACCGCCACGCACCTAAGTTAAATAAGGTGATTCTGTATTACGGATTTACTCCCGTTGCAGATCCCGAGGCGATCCGCTTATGGCAGAAACAACTCTGCGAAAGTTACAACCTCAAGGGCCGCATCCTGATTTCAAAACATGGAATCAATGGAACTGTCGGCGGCGAGATGGCAGATGTAAAGAGATATGTCCGCGAAACTCGTAAGTATGAAGGTTTCAAAAAGATCGTATTCAAATGGTCTGATGGTCGCGGCGATGAATTTCCTCGCCTTCGAGTTGTCGTTAAAGACGAATTAGTTTCATTCGGAAATTCAGATGAAATTCAGGTCGACGAAAATGGTGTCATCGGCGGTGGCGTACACCTTCGTCCAGAGCAAGTAGAAGAGCTCGTTAAAGAGCGCGGCGATGAAGTTGTCTTCTTCGATGGTCGCAATGCATACGAGGCAAAGATTGGTAAGTTTAAGAATGCAGTTGTCCCTGATGTTGAATCATCACGTGACTTCGTTCGCGAAATTGAGAGCGGCAAATACGACCACCTCAAAGATAAGCCAGTCGTCACTTACTGCACCGGTGGAATCCGCTGCGAAATTCTCTCTGTTGTCATGAAGAACCGTGGCTTCAACGAGGTCTATCAAATCGATGGTGGAATCGTTAAGTACGGTAACCGCTTCGGTGATGAAGCATCATGGGAAGGCTCTCTCTACATCTTTGATGATCGCATGTCGATGGATTTCTCCGACAAGGCAAAGGTCATCGGCGAATGCGACAAGTGCAGCGCCCCAACTAAGGATTTCAGAAATTGCAATACCGCTTCATGTCACCAGTTGATTCTGCTCTGCGATAACTGCGCAGCGCTGCCTTCAAACTTGAGCTGCACACATGATCAAAGTCGCAGCCGTGACTCTGAACTCATCGGCTAACTCCCAGTAATTAAGTCAGGCTTGGCGCCAAGCCCAAGCCGCTCGCATAAGATTGCCCCATGATTTGGTGGCCTAACGAGATTGCAACCCTGACTGATGGGTTAATCACGCTTCGCCCCAGCAACGAGAACGATATCGATGCAATTTATAAGGCTTGCCAAGATCCGCTGATTCCAGCATTCACCACAGTTCCAACCGATTACACAATCGATCACGCAATTGATTTTGTGCGCTCTGATCCATTCTCATTTGCCGAACGTCGCGAACTCCGATTCGTTATTGATTATGGAACAGGTGCAGATAGAAAATTTGCAGGTGTAGTTTCTCTACACACAATCAATATTAAGAATCACACCGCTGAAATTGGTTACTGGATGGATGCCAGCCAACGTGGAAAAGGAATCGGGACCACTGCCGCAAAGTTGATTACGGAGCACGGAATCTCAGAAATTGGATTCCGGAGAATCGAAGGGCTGGTGGATGTAGACAATATTGCGTCACAGCGCCTCTTAATCGGCGCGGGCTACCTACAAGAAGGAACAATGCAAAATAAGGTTACTCGTGAAGATGGGCGCCAAATTGATATGGCGCTCTTCGCTGTAACCGATCGAATCTGGGGGAGCTAACGGTGAGAGTCTTATCTCGCATGGGACTCGCCTTTATTTTATTTTCATCTCTCCTCGTAGTACCAAGTGCACAAGCCAACGAAAATATCCCGCGAAAGATTCTTACGGGTTGGATTCCTTATTACTCGATGAAAACTTCGCTACCTGCCGCACTAAACAACACGGACCTCATTAAAGAGGTGATGCCGTTTTGGTACACGCTCAAATATTCTGCCCAAACAAAGAAATCAAGAATCCTAGATTTGTACGCACCAGCTAACCCAAGTGTCCCGATGGCAGTTCCGCTAGCAGCGATGCGTAACGCGAATTTACAGATCATTCCAACCATTACAGATGGAACGGAAAAAGGCGTTCTCGCAGGGTTACTGAAAGCACCCGCATCACGCACGCAGGTTGTCAGCACAATTATGGAATTAGTACGCACCAACAACTTCGATGGAATTGACATCGATTTCGAGGGCTTTGCATTTGTCGATGAAAACACAACGTGGAAGTCCACTGCACCAGCATGGGTTGCATTTATCAAGGAACTCAGCGTCGCACTGCGAGCAGAGAATAAAATCTTATCTATCGCAACTCCTTATGTTCTCGACCCAGCAGGTAAGCAAAAGGGTTACTTTGTCTATGCATGGGCAGAAATTGCTTCATCAATCGACAAGTTGAGAATCATGACCTACGACTATTCCGTTGCAAAAGTTGGACCGATTGGACCACTAGCGTGGACTGAGCGGACGGTTCAATATGCAATCTCAATCATGCCTGCATCTAAAGTCTTTGTCGGGGTACCTGGTTATGGTCGATCGTGGATTACCGCGGTCAACGGGGTATGTCCTGCAAACGTTTCCAAGTCAGTAAAAGTTGGAGCAAAGGCAGCGACATTCGTAATGCGCGATGCGCAAACACTGGCAGCAACATATGGCGCTACTCCAACATATGATGAAAAATTTGGCGAGGTCACATTCTCGTATCAGCAGGTTTATAACGGAACAACTGCAAGTGGCCTTGCAACATCATGTACAGCCTCACGAACAGCGTGGTATCAAGATACTCGAAGCTGGGCGCAGAGAGCTGCCCTTGTATCTAAATATCGGATTGGTGGAATTACAGCATGGACACTTGGCATGGAAGAGCCACTTGCGATGGAGGCAATTAGAACCGCTGCGAAAGAGATTGCCCCAGATCAAGTGAGCGCTGTCGCATCTGTTAATAAGAGTGAAGTGCAATATGGCAAAGCTATCGATATCTCTGCGCAATTCTCAATTAAGGATAAATCCCCTCTAGCAAATCTTCCTGTTCGAATTGAAGGAAGGTCAGCTGGGGAAGAGAGCTGGCGAACCTTAAGTAGCGCAGTCACTGATGCTGAAGGCAAGATTGCCAAATCGCTTATTTTAGGAAAGAGCACATCACTGCGCGTCTTCTCTGAGTCGTCGTGGGAACGTAGCGAGGGGGCCTCTGCAGAGATTCCAATCGAAGTAATTCGGGAGCTATATGTCGATGCACCAACCTCGGTTAAAGCCGGAAATGCATTTGAGATAGCAGGAACAATTAAACCTAGATCCGAAGGTGCAATCATCAGAGTTGAGAAATTATCTGGAAAGAAGTGGGCACCAATTGGTTCGGATATAACTACTGATGCCCAGGGAAGTTTCACGGTAAAGGTAAATGCTCAATCCAGAGGGGTATTCACATTCAAGGTCACCCTTGTCGAGGATCTAAACTGGACCGCTGTTACTAGCCAAACCTTCAATATCATTATCCGGTGATGGTAAAGACCGCAGATAAGATTGAAGAAGAGATTCGTGCAATCTTTTCTGGCGATACTCCCTGGGTAACTATCGTCTGGGATGACCCAGTTAACTTACAGAATTACGTTGTCTATGTATTTATGGAGTTATTCGGATACCCCAAAGCGCGTGCAACAGAGTTGATGTTGCAGGTACATAATGATGGAAAAGCAATCGTCTCCACGGGAAGTCGTGAAGAGATGGAACATGATGTAGCTCGTCTCCATGAATACGGACTCTGGGCAACGCTTCAACGCGGTGATCAGCTGTGACTTCCACTGAAGGATTTAAACGCCACGGAGATCACTCGTATATTGCTCACTTTGCCGATAGTGAGAAGGAAGTCTTACTCAATCTCTGCGAACAAATAATCGAACTACTTGCAGAACGTGTAGACCATGGACATGAGGATCCATTAGCGGCAATGGTTGGAATTACCTCACATGATTCACCGCCCGAAGATGAAGTACTTCACCGTTTACTTCCCAATGCATATGCAGATGCCGTCGATGCTTCAGAGTTTCGACGTTATACAGAATCAACCTTAAGAAGTAAGAAGCAAGCACATGCAATCTCTATGCGTATTCATCTGAAATCCGCAGATGATGGCATCGTCGATTTAGATCACGACAATGCAAATGCATGGCTCGGTGCAATTAACGATATTCGCCTTGCACTGGGGGTTAGATTAAAAGTTGAGAATGGTTCGCAAGAACATCTCGAAATTCTCGCACCCGATGATCCACTACGTGGCGTCTATAGCGTCTATACATGGTTGGGCTGGTTACAGGAATCACTTCTCTCTGCGCTGATTGATGATGCAGATGAAGATGAAGAATCCCAATTGGGAAACTCCTAGTAAGGTACGGCCATGGTTCTTGAAATCTCCCGCGCATTTGCCGATGCAATGCTTGAACAATCGAGAGCTGAATATCCCGATGAATGCTGTGGTGTATTTCTAGGCCCAATCGGTTCAGATAAGCCACTGCGCCATAAGCCAATGATTAACGCTGCGCATTCGCCAACATTTTATGAATTTGATCCAAAGGATTTATTGGCTCTTTATCGCGAGGCCGATGACAATGATGAAGAGATCGTCGTTATTTATCACTCGCATACAGAGACTGAGGCTTATCCATCACGTACGGATATCGCGTATGCAGGCGAGCCAGGTGCCCATTACGTCTTAGTCTCTACACGCGAAGAGATTGCACCTACAACCGAGTTGCGCTCATATCGAATCATCGATGGGGTCGTGACCGAAGAGCCTGTCGTAATTCTCGATTAGAGATACTTCTACTTTTTCGACATAATTAAGCCATGTCAATCGAAGTTCGCATCCCAACAATCCTGCGCCCATATACAAAAGATCAGAAGACTGTAGAGGCTGAAGGTTCAACGCTCTCTGCCGTTATCAGTAATTTGGATGCGCAGTACGCAGGAATTGGTGAGCGACTTCTTGAAGACGGTGCGCTGCGACGCTTTATCAACGTTTACATCAACGATGAAGATGTTCGCTTCCTTGGAA
>JBIICC010000025.1:0-12617 GCA_044239085.1 Candidatus Planktophila sp. | reverse complement strand
GAGGTAGATGTATCTATTGCTAGCGAGATCGTCATAGTGAAACTCCCTGCCAGCGTTCTCCGACAGCCTTAATGGTCACTTCACGCACTTCTTCTGTGCGATCGATTGTGATTTCAAGGCGCTCTTCACTTAGGCGGGCAGATTCTGCGCCGCCCCATTCAATAACAGTTACTGCGCTTTCGCAGGGAGTATCGAGATCTAAATCATCGAGATAAGCAGCCGCATTTCCGCCTTCAAGTAAGCGATATGCATCAACATGAATAAGAGTTAGCGGTGCTTTATGAATGCGAGATATTACAAAGGTAGGTGAAGTGACGCCTTCGATTCCCAGTGCTTCACCGATGCCTTGCACCAGAACTGTCTTGCCAGCTCCAAGTGGGCCATTGAGCAGAATTAAATCACCTGCTTTACAGAGAGATCCAAGGCGCATACCGAGTGCGTGCATATCGGCAGCGGTTTGAATTCTCACATGGGAAGGATAGTTCACGGGGAAAGCGAAAGGGCCCCGGTTGCCCGGAGCCCTTTCGTTAATCAGCTTTGATTAGTAACCGAAGTTGTACTTCAGGTCAGATGGACGATAATCAACATCGCCATTGAGGTAAGGAACCTTTGTTGCTATGTATTCAACATAGGAATCAGTTGGAACCTTTCCTGACTTTGCAGCAACTGCCAACATATCGACCCAAGCCTTCATCTGCTTGGTTGTGAATGTCTGGTGTCCTACACCTGAGACAGCTGGAGCTGCCTTCAGATCAGGTGCACCAGTTGCAGTGAACTTGGTATATGTCTCTGGTGTCATTGCATAGAGAGCACGAGTGTTCCAAATTGGCTTTGGACCCTTCTTGAAGACCTGCCAAGATGCAAGCTCTTTCTCGTAGACCTCACGCTTACGATCTACGTAGCGAGAAGTGTTACCAGTAAAGACCAGACGATCTGCTTCATTTGAAAGCAAGATTGTTGGGTGCTTTGATGTAAATGATGACTTATCAAGCGCCTTGAACTTAGCGATTGCATCAGCGTTACCAGTTACACGAGGTGCACCCTTAAGAACTGCAAGCATGCCGTTGATTGCATCGTCACCTGAGAGTCCGAGGTTGTAACGACCTGCATCGCCCTCATCGAGCAACGCTGCCCAATCAGTCTTTGTATTGTCGTAGAAACCTGCACCTGTAATTTCTGACATTGACTGGCCAGCAAGTGTGCCAGTTGCAACCGCTTCGCCCATGTTCTCAAGAATTGCAACTGTTGCGTTGATACTTCCTTCAGGTACGAGTGTGCTTGTTGTGACAGCATCCATATGAGCACTCTTTGTTGGTACACCAGTCAAGAGACCGATGAGCAAGAGAGCTGAACGTTGTGGAATTCCTGCAGCCTTAAGAGCTGCTGGATATTCAAGAGCTGGCGCTCCAAGGTTTCCACTCCAAGTTGTAAGAAGTGCAACCACCTTGAGGAGCTCACCAACAGATGCCATGTGGCCAGGTACGCCCTTAGTGCCAAATGCTGCACAGCCCTTGATGGTTGGATCAGCGAAGATGCTGAGCAAGTAGAAGATGTCACATGCTGATTGAATTGAATCTGCAGGTGATGGAGTTAATCCAGCCAAGATACCTACAGAGTCAGCATATGTTGGGTACTTCTCAACGAATGGCGTGATGATTGAACCGGCCTGTGAAGAACCGTAGACAACCTTGCGCTGAATCTTCGTTGTGTACTTTGCCATTGCAGTATCGATGACTTCCTTGAGCATCTCTACGCGGAAAGTGTTATTCCATCCGCGCATTCCCTTTACGGTGCCGTCGTATGCAGCTACTGCATAACCAGCCTTGAGCATCTCTTTCGTGATGTCTTTGCCGGTTACTTGATTAGCTGGTGTGATCTCTTCGATTCCCTTAGGGACCGCTGAAACACCTGGATACGTTGGACGGAAGCCGTGCTCCCAGAAGAACATAGTTCCACCGAATTTGGTTGGCATTCTGAATGTATATGCCGCACCGTTTGCAAGTGTTCCATTACAGATTTCAACATCTGCAACAGTCGAACATGTTGGAGCAGCAGCGTTAGCTGCAGGCACTGTCGCAACTGCAAGAGTTGAAAGCAGTGTTGCTGCACCAAATGATGCAATGAGTTTACGAGTTGATAGCTTCATGTGATTAACCAACCTTTGGTAGTGCATCAGCTGCGATTGCAGGACGTGTGAACTTGAGTTCCGTTACAGGACCCTTAGCTGAATCTGTTGTCCACATTTTGCGTGTACCGTCGATTGGCTTGAGAGCTGCAGTTGCATCGTACTTACCGATCCAGAAGCCTGTGTAAGCCTCGTGAGTCTTAGCCGAGTAACCAAGTGGTGCAAGAGCGCCACTTGTAAGCTTGGCGCCGTTGTTCTCGACATACTTGATGATTCCTGGACGTGTCAGGTTCTTGCCTGCTCCAAGAAGAGCTGCTGTCATCATGTATCCGATATTGATTCCTTGCATGACGTTATTGTCCCAGCGCTTATCTGGACCCTTATTGAATTCATCGTTGATCTTCTTAAATGCCTTAACGTATTCGTCATCCGCTTCCGCTGGTGATGGAGCGTGTGATGCTGAAATTGTTCCAGCTAGAAGGCCTGCTGATTGAGCTGCAGGAACTCCGCGTGCACCAAGAATGGTCTGGAATGTCGTTGCATCTGAACCAACTGAGATAACGATCCACTGTGGCATTGTCTTGCAAGACTTGATCGCTGAGTTGATTGCTGCAGCAAATGCTGAAGCAGTCGCTCCGACTACAACTGTATCTGCACCGTTATCGCAGAGAGTCTTCATCTGTGCATCAAGTCCGCTTCCTTGTGTACCAGCAACGAACTTTGCAGTCTTCTTTGGATCGAAAGTTACGCCTGCAATGGCAAGGCCTTCGAGGGTGTTACGACCAAAGTCATCTGTCTGATAAAGAACTCCGAGGCTCTTTGAAGATAAATTCTCCTTGATGTACTTTCCAAGAATCTTCGCTTCGACAACATATGTGCCGAGGCTGCCGAATGTTGTTGGGTACTTCTTTGGATCTGTGTAGAAACCGCTGTAACCACTGAGTACGAAGAGGTCAGGGATTCCACGGCGGTTGATGTCCTTGATTACAGAGATATGTGTCTGTGTACCAACTGAGCCAACCATTGCAAAAACTTTATCCTTATTGATGAGTGCAGATGCAGTAGAAACTGTCTGGCCTGCTCTGTAAGCATCATCCTTAACAACCAAGGTGATCTTGCGGCCATGCACGCCGCCCTTTGAATTTACATAATCAAAGTAGGCGCGCACTGCGTCATCTACCTTGTTATAGCCCGGGCTAGCTGGACCTGTCTGAGGCAGCTGCATTCCTAAAACAATTTCAGTGTCGCTTACACCAACGGTCTTTGCTGCCTGTGCAGGAAGCGCTGTAAGCACTAGTGCTCCAGCAAGAACTGCTCCAGTTGTAGCAAGGAATCTACGAGGTGATCGGGACAGAGATGCACGATTTATCACTGCATTCACTCTTTCTCTTTGCCGTAATTGCAATGAGGCAGCGCTTGCAGCTCCATTGCCACCAGCCCAGAGGTGGGCCGGAACGCCATTACGCTAACAGAAGGGGGCGCGAAAGTGAACGGAAAGTGAAGAAACTCGCAGATTCACAGAGGTGATACCGCTGGGTAACGAGCCCTTTATAACGAATATTTATAGATTTACTTGTGCTTATGTAGCTTTGTTCCGGCGACCCCGGCTGGGTTGATGACCACGGTAAGAATGAGCAGAAGGCCAGAAACCAGGGCTGGCAAATAGTTTGAAACTTGTTCGCTTAACTCAATGTTATGGATTACCAAATCAATCCAATCAGGTAAGAAGACCACAATAACTGTTCCGATAAATGCCCCGGCGATACTTCTAATTCCACCAAGTACTGCAGCTGTAAGTAGCAATAGCGATAGTGAGACTGGATAAACGCTCGGGCCGACTAGCCCGCGTAACCCATAAAGTGCGCCTGAGAGACCTGCAAATGTTGAGGAGATAATGAAGACATAAATTTTCTGGCGTGAATAGTTAACACCGCTCAGCGCTGCTGCAGTCTCATGATCTCGAATCGATCTCCACATTCGACCAGTGCGGGAGAGGAGAATATTTGAGGCGAAGAAGAGTGCAATTGCTGCAAATGGAAGTGCAACATATAGCTGCCATTGTTCATATGAAGGTTCGCCAAATGTATTGGAGAACCACTTCGGTGGATACCCAACATCTACTGGCAGGCCTTCATCTCCCTTGAAAACTGATTCGAAACGATTAGCAATCGTTGGAATTGCCAGTGCAATCACTAATGTTGTTCCTGCTAGATATGGACCACTTAAGCGTGCAGCTGCAACACCAAGTAAGAGTCCTGCAATACCGGCAGAGAGAATTGAAAGTGGGACTGCAATCCAGAGAGAAATTTTGTAGTTAACCATCAATAGGGCGGTTGAGTAACCACCTACTGCCATTAACGCACCTTGACCCAGAGATAACTGACCAGAGATTCCAGTAAGCATCGTTACCGATAGAACACCGATAAAGAGGATGAGAACAACTGCCAGCTGAGCTTGGTTATATGGCTCAAAGGTTGAACCAATCCAGAGAATGGCTAAGGTAAAGATCAATGTGCGGATTAAGCTCTTTCGAGCGATTGATTTATTCTTCACGCTAGACACGGCGCACATCCTTTGAACCCAAAATTCCACGAGGTCTGATGATTAGGACCAGAAGAAGAACTGCCAGAATCGAAAGGAATACATTTTCGGGAGAGGTGTAGAAGGTCACGAAAGAAATCACCATTCCCAAGATCAGGCCACCAAGAACGGCGCCTGCTGGACTATCCAATCCACCAACTACAGCAGCTGTAAATCCAACGATGAGTACGAGATCTAAAGTATTTGGTGAAAGGTTTGATGTGGGAGTAATCAATAAACCTGCAAGAGAAGAAGCCGCTCCTGAAATCGCCCAACTTAAGGTGCGTGTGTGATTGGTGCGAATGCCACTGAGCTTCGCGACTTCCTGATTAAGCGCAGTCGCTCGCATTGCGAGCCCCATGCCGGTTTGAGTAAAGAAGAGAGTTGTGATCACCAAGGCGACAAGCACTAAAGAGATTACGAAGATATCAAATGCCGTAAATGGCATGATGCTTCCTGCAAAGTTGAAACCCTCTTGCTTGAAGGGTGCTGGAAAGCCTCTCTCCTCGGCAGCCCAAATAATTCCGGCAAGCGCCTGAAGTACTCCCAGAATTCCAAGAGAGGCGATAACCGGAACAGCGGCTCGCATCGACTCGGAGGCTAAGAGCTCGGTCTTCTTCTTATTTGAAAGCGGCCTCATGACACAGATATCAAGTACCGCACCCAGCAAAGCACCCGCAAGAAGTGCTACGACAAAGCCAACCCAATAACTATTGCCGTTGGCAATCAAAGTTGATGCGATATAGGTGCTGAACATCGCCTGGCCCATTTGTGCAAAGTTAACGATCCCTGCACCGCGCCAAACAATTACAAGTCCAAGTGCCACGAGAGCGAAGATGGCTCCACGAGCAGTTCCTGAGAAGAGCGCTGCTAAAAATGTATCCATATTTAATACCCCAAGTAAGCAGCTCGAAGGGTGGCATCTGCCTTTAACTCTGCAGCTGGGCGATCTGCAACAACTTTGCCAAGGGCAAGAAGTACTCCGTGATCTGCAACGCCGAGTGCAGTATTGGCATTCTGTTCGACGAGAAGCACGGTTAGCCCTGTTGTGCGGCAGAGGATATTTACTGAATCAATAATTTGCTCTACAACAAGTGGTGCAAGCCCTAGCGATGGCTCATCGAGAAGAAGAAGTTTTGGGCGAGATACAAGTGCGCGACTAATTGCAAGCATCTGTCGTTCTCCACCTGAGAGCGTTCCGGCTAATTGCTTGCGGCGCTCCTTAAGGCGAGGAAAGAGTGTGTACATCTCATCGGTTGCAGCGGGGACATCTGCTTTAAATTTTCTGCGGCGAAAGAGTGATCCCATTGTGATGTTCTCTTCAACGCTAAGCTCTGAGATAACTGCATGACCTTCAGGAACATGTGCGATTCCCATTCGAACAATATCTTCGGGGCGGCGACCAACAATTGATTCGCCTTGCCATGTAATCGTTCCGCTCGATGGATGTTCAAGTCCAGAGATTGTGCGCAGCAGCGTGCTCTTACCTGCTCCATTAGCACCGATAACAGTGGTGATCTTTGCCTCTTGTGCCGATAGCGATACGCCATCGAGTGCGACGACAGAACCAAAGCTAGTTACTAAGTTCTCAATCTTAAGCATGGGCTCCCCCAAGTGCATCAGAGCCGCTCTGTGAAGAAGTTCCAAGATAGGCAGCAAGAACCGCAGGGTCGCGCTTTACCGTATCGAATGTGCCGCTTGAAATAACTTTTCCGAAGTTAAGTACATAAACCTGATCAGAGATAGCACCGATAAAGTCGACGTGGTGTTCGACGATAATGATTGCGCAGCGTTGCTTGAGCTGTCTCAAGAGAGCTGCAAATTTATCGATATCGTCTTGTCCAAGGCCAGCTGCTGGTTCATCGAGCAAAAGAATCTTTGGATTTGAAACTAGTGCGCGAGCGATTGATACGCGCTTGGTCTCTGGGTAGGTGAGATCGCCAGGCATCTTGTCAGCTTTATCAAGTGCGCCAGCCCAAGCAAGTGCATCCATTGCACGTCTACGAAGTTTGCCTTCCGCTTTTCCTGAAAGTCCAAGCAAATCCTTAAAGAAGTTTGAGCCGCTTGTCTTATCGGCGCCCATCATCACATTTTCTAGAACAGTCAATCCGCTAAACAATCCAACGCCCTGCAAAGTTCTGGCAATACCGAACTCGGCTAGCTGATGTGGTGCAGGCCAATCCATTGTTTGGCCGTGAATTGAAATCTTGCCGCTAGCTGGAGTTACTAATCCAGAGATTGAATTAAAGACAGTTGTCTTTCCTGCACCGTTAGGACCAATGAGGCCTACGATTGTGTTGGGAGCAATATCAATAAAGACATCATCGAGTGCCACTAGTCCGCCGAATTTAACGGTGAGGTTTGAGATCGAGAGTCCTGCTACTTCACTCACAAGAGACTCCCTTTCTTAAGAATAAAACTAATAGACATGCGGTCCGTAAATTCTAGGCACACGGGGCCCAATTCGCGTCACAATCTCATAATTAATTGATTGTGATGCACCTCCCCAATCATCTGCGGTGTACTCACCATGCGAGCCACTGCCAAAAACTGTCACCCAATCCCCTGATTTCGCCTTAGAGGCAGCCCCTAAATCCACCACGAATTGATCCATGGAAACTCGTCCGATTATTGGAGCACGTTGACCTGAAACCCATACTCCAGCATCGCGAGCGATTCGTGGAATGCCGTCGGCATATCCCATTGCGACAACACCGAGTTTTGTATCGCTCTTCGTAAATTCAGTTGCTCCGTAGCCCACTGGTCTATTGGCTGGAACATCTTTAACTAGATAGAGAGCTGCACGTAACTGCATCGCAGGTCGCAGGCCAAGTGACTTTGAATCTCCTAAAGTATTTACATCTGGAGATAATCCATACATTGCGATTCCGGTGCGGACCATATCGAATGCGGCAGCGTTGTTTTTCAGAGTTGCCGCTGAGTTTGAGAGATGGCGCATCACATTTGGAAATCCCAGTGCATGAACTTTGGCGACCATCTCATTAAATCGCTCTAGTTGATCCTGATTCTGCTTCTCTACCGGTTCATCTGCACGAGCAAAGTGCGAGAAGACTCCGACAACATCCACACCTTGCAAGTGGGCCGAAGTAAGGGACTCCCACTCGCCAAGGAATCCACCACGAGACATTCCTGAATCAACTTCTAAATGGATGCGTGCTTTCTTAGCCGACGATGCAGCCGAAATCTCTTTAAGCGCTGCAAGTGATGCAACCGCGAGTTCGATATCTAGTTCGATTGCTTGAGCAAAATCTGATCCTGGCTGAACAAGCCAGGCCAAAATTGGCGCCGTAATTCCAGCTTCGCGCAATGAAACAGCTTCCTCAAGGAGTGCAACACCTAGATAGCTAGCGCCTGCATTGAGCGCCGCCTTTGCAACAGGAATAAGACCATGGCCATAAGCATCAGCCTTTACAACTGCCAAGAGATTGGTTCCAGAAGTTTTCTTAAGGTTTTCTACATTTGCCTTGATTGCGTTGAGATCTACTATCGCTTCAGCTCTCATCTCTCAATCACCACCATTGCAGATGCAATTCCTGCATCATGGGATAGAGAGAGATGAACGGTTGCACCGTCAATGAGATCTGCTATTGCACCTCTAAAGAGAAAATCTGGCTTTCCATTTTCGTGGTTGATTACTTCAGCATCATGCCATTGAAGTCCAGCGTCGGGGCTGAGAGCTTTATAGAGAGCTTCCTTTGCTGCAAATCGCGCCGCCATTGATTGAATGGTTTTTCCGCGTTCAGATTCAGTAAAGAGTTTGCTCTCTAGGTTTGGAGTTCGTTCAAGAGATTCCTGGAATCGCTTGATATCGACTACATCGATTCCGATTCCATCAATCATGAACCGGAGTGTATTAGACGCTAGTGAAGCTGGCTATCGGATGGGAAATATCGGTCGATAGCGATGATGAGAACCAGGAGCGAGCCGCCAAGTAAAAGGCCACCGAAGAGATCTGAGAACCAGTGGGTATTTCGAAGCAGTGAGACCACACAGACAGTCAGTGAAAGCACTGCAACTCCGGCACTAGCCAGCCTGCCATTGTACTTATCGACATGGGCGTAGCGATAAATTAAATAAGCGACCACACCCCAGATAAAGATTGCATTGGATGCATGTCCGCTTGGGTATGACATTCCACCAGCGTGCAAAAGATCAAAACCTAACTTTGGCTTTGTTCTACCTAGTCCGTATTTAAATGCTCCGACAATTACGTTAAGTGCAATGAAGGAGAGAATTCCAAGATTTATTGGTCGCCATGTCTTAAAGCGACGTGAAATATAGACAGCAACAATGAGAAGTGCAACACCAGAAACGCCACGCAGCCCTAAATCATCAAGCCTGCGAATGATGAAGTTCGAGAGTCCTTGAAATTTCGGATGATCCACATCGTTAAGTGCACGATCTATTTCAATGAGAAATCCGTTGGTCAGAACTTGGTAAGTAACAAATAAATAACCTGCGAAGAGGCTTGCCGACCACTTAAGCGCACGGCGCATCTGGCGTTGACGTTGGTCGAGAACTGTTGGCATCTTTATTCGACAGTGACAGATTTAGCTAAGTTGCGGGGTTGATCGACATCTGTTCCACGAGCAACTGCAATCTCGTATGCGAAGACCTGTAGCGGAACAGTTGCGAGAACTGGCTGGAATAACGGTGAAGCTATAGGAATACGGATGATGTGCTCTGCGCCGATTACTTCAGCGCCTTCTGGTGCAATAACAATCACGCGTGCACCTCGAGCTTTGACTTCCTGAATATTGCTCAGCATCTTCTCATCAAGTGCATGCTCGTCCGCTGTTGGAAGGATTGCAATTACTGCAGTGCCTTCTTCAATAAGAGCGATTGGTCCATGCTTGAGTTCGCCGCCTGCAAAACCTTCGGCGTGAATATAGGCGAGCTCCTTTAACTTCAGAGCGCCTTCAAGTGCGACTGGGTATTCGATGCCACGACCAAGGAATAGAACGGTGTCATTCTTTACAAATTTACGAGTGAGTTCGCGAAGTGGCTCGATTGTTTCCAGGATCTGTTCGACCTTGCCCGGAAGTTCGAGCATCTCGTTGTAGAGACCCTTTACTTGATTCTCATCCAAAGTTCCACGTACCTGAGCCAACTTAAGGCCAATTAAATAGACGGCGACGATTTGAGTAAGGAATGCCTTTGTTGAGGCAACTGCAATCTCTGGGCCAGCGTGTGTGTAGAGAACAGCATCAGATTCGCGAGGAATAGTAGACGAGTTTGTATTGCAGACAGCAAGTACGCGAGCACCTGCCGCCTTTGCATGGCGAACTGCCATCAAGAGATCCATCGTTTCGCCAGATTGTGAGATAGCAATTACCAATGAATCTTTATCAACAATGGGATCGCGGTAACGGTATTCAGATGCAATTTCCACATCTACGGGAACCTTCGCCCACTTTTCAATTGCATACTTTGCGACCATGCCTGCGTGATAGGCGGTGCCACATGCAATGACTGAGATGCGCTTTATCTTGCCAATCTCTTCATCGCTCATGCGAAGTTCATCGAGAAGGATTTGGTTGTTATCACTCAGTCGACCGATGAGAGTATCTGCAATCGCCTTTGGCTGATCAAAAATCTCTTTAAGCATGAAGTGGGCAAAGCCGCCCTTCTGAGCCGCTGCTGCATCCCAGGTGATTTCGTATTCACGCAGAGGTATCGCCTTGCCATCGAGATCGCAGATTGAGATTCCTTCAGGGGTAATAGTGACAACTTCATCTTGGCCTAATTCAACTGCGCGCTTTGTGTAATCGATAAAGGCAGCAACATCAGATGCCAAGAAGTTCTCGCCATCGCCGATACCTGCAACAAGTGGAGAGTTACGACGAACTCCAACAATTGTCTGCGGAGCATCTGCATGAATTGCGAGCAAGGTAAATGAGCCACGAAGACGTTTAACTGCAGCGCGCATGGCAGCGGTGAGATCTCCGTTATGTTCCTTGCGAAGATCAGAGAGCAAGTGAGCTACAGATTCTGTATCTGTCTCAGACGAAAAAGTATGTCCGTGGCCCTCAAGTTCGCGCTTAAGCTCTGAGTAATTTTCAATAATTCCATTATGGATAACTGCAAGCTTGCCTTCGTTATCAAGATGAGGGTGTGCATTGGCATCTGTTGGCCCACCATGAGTTGCCCAGCGCGTGTGACCGATTCCTGAATGCACAGTTGGAAGATTTGCAGGTAGCGCACCTTCTAGATTAGAAAGTTTTCCTGCACGCTTTTCAACAAAGAGTGAGTTACCTGTACCAAGTGCAATTCCTGCAGAGTCGTATCCGCGATATTCGAGGCGACGGAGTCCTTCAACAATAGGAGTGAATGCAGATTGTGGTCCTGTGTAACCCACGATTCCGCACACGAATTAGCTCCCTAGTTCTGCTTTAACAACTGCAGCAAGATTCGCTGCAATCTCTTGAGCAAGGTTATCACTCGAGGCTTCAACCATCACTCGCACGAGAGGCTCAGTTCCTGAAGCACGAAGGAGAATGCGACCGTTTTCTGCAAGTTTTGCCTCAGCTTGCGCGACTGCATCGCTGATTACCTTTGAACTATCCAATTTATCTTTTGCGACATTGGAAACGTTGATCAATACCTGAGGAAAACGATTCATCGCAGATGCGAGTTCTGCCAGTGGCTTTCCGGTGCGCACAACTTCTTGCGCCAATTGAAGAGCTGTAAGAATTCCATCACCTGTATTGGCAAATTCGCGCATGATGAGATGGCCTGATTGTTCCCCGCCTAAAGAGAAATCGCCTTCAAGCATCTTCTCAAGAACGTAGCGATCACCCACGGCGGTTGTAATGACATCAATATCTGCATCCTTCATAGCGTGCATAAATCCGAGATTGCTCATCACCGTTCCAACAATTGTGTTTGATTTCAGAGCGCCACGAGCTTTAAAACCACGGGCCAAAATTGTCATGATTGCATCGCCATCGACGACATTTCCCTGAGCATCCACTGCAAGGCAGCGATCTGCATCTCCATCGTGAGCGATACCGAAATCGGCGCCCTCGCGCACAACTGCTGCCTGTAAATCTTCAAGGTGTGTAGATCCGCAATTTTCGTTGATATTCCAGCCATCGGGTGAGTGATGGATTGCGATGACCTTTGCACCAGCCTGATCGTAAGCAATTGGTGCAACATGCGATGAAGCTCCATTTGCACAATCAACGACAATCTTCAGGCCGTTAAGTGGAGTAGAAACAGATACAAGAAGATGGCTCAGATAGCGAGCGCTTGCGCCTTGATCGAAGGTAATGCGCCCAACGTTGCGTCCTGTGGGCCTTGTCCATGGCTCACCCATACGCTTTTCAATGGCAGCTTCGATTGCATCATCGAGCTTTCCGCCACCGCGTGAAAAGAGTTTGATTCCGTTATCTGGCATTGGATTGTGCGATGCCGAAATCATGACGCCGAGATCGGCTCCTGATTCTGCAACTAAATATGCGATTGCTGGAGTTGGTAGAACTCCTACGCGGAGAACATCTACACCTGCACTTGCAAGACCTGCAGCAACTGCTGCCTCTAAGAATTCTCCTGAGGCACGCGAATCTTGACCAACGATTGCAATTGGGCGCTTATTGGCAGAGGATTCAACAAGAATGTGAGCCGCAGCTACTGCAACATCTACTGCAATCTCTGCTGTGAGAGTCTCTCCATTTGCTAAACCACGAATCCCGTCTGTTCCAAAGAGAGCCATGAATAACTCCTCTTTACTGCAGGAACGAACGGGATTTGTAGAAAAGAAAGATTAACGCTTTGAGTACTGTGAACGCTTACGCGCCTTCTTTAGACCGTACTTCTTACGTTCGATAACGCGAGCATCGCGCTTGAGGAAGCCAGCCTTCTTAAGTGCTGGACGGTTTGCCTCTGTATC
>JBIICC010000024.1:0-12714 GCA_044239085.1 Candidatus Planktophila sp. | reverse complement strand
TGGTGCGTGGAACACTGTTGAACGCTTTGATGTTGCTGAGTGTGCTGAATCCGAGAACCAGAAGTCACCAATCTTTGAATCAGAGTTCTTCTTACCTGTTCCGGAACCTGTTGATGTATAAACATATGAGTGGCTTGATGCCTTTGCGAATCCTGCCTTGCAAGCCTGGAGAAGTGGATCGACGAATGATGCGCCTGAACCTTGGAGATCTACTGCATGTGCTGGTGTCGCTGAGGAAACGGCGATGAATCCAGCAATGACTAGAGCCTTTGCCTTAGTTGAAAACTTCATGTTTTACCCTTCGTGATAGCTAAGTAAGTAATCCTTACAAGCCAAAAAGTAGTGAAGGGGTGTTACCGAAGAGCCACATTTAGGTTAACGATTGGGTGTGGCAAAGTGAACAAATGGTGTTAGCCGAAACGACCTGTTACGTAATCTTCGGTGCGCTTATCTTGAGGTGAAGAGAAGATTCGGCTTGTAGGAGCCGCCTCGATCATTTCGCCTGGGCCTCCATCTGAGAGGAAGAAGGCTGTGTAATCAGAGACTCGTGCCGCCTGCTGCATATTGTGGGTAACTATGACGATTGTCATGCTCTTTGCGAGATCTGCAATTGTTTCTTCAATTCTAAATGTTGAACCTGGGTCAAGTGCAGAACATGGTTCATCCATCAGGAGTACCTGTGGTTCGACTGCGAGTGAACGAGCGATACAAAGACGCTGCTGTTGACCGCCTGAAAGGGCTCCACCATGTTCTCCAAGGCGATCCTTTACCTCGCTCCAGAGACCTGCACGTGTAAGGCAAGACTCAAGGAGATCGTCGGTATTGCTCTTCTTAATCTGTGCAAGCTTTAAACCCGAAAGAACGTTCTGGCCAATAGTCATTGAAGGGAATGGGTTTGGCTTCTGAAAGACCATACCCACACGTAGACGAATCTTCGTTACATCTGTTCCTGATGCATAAATATCTTTTCCATCGAGGAGAACTTCGCCGGCCATTGCAGCTGTAGGAATAAATTCATGCATACGGTTGAGAGTTCTAATGAATGTAGATTTTCCGCAACCTGAAGGTCCGATGAGCGCTGTCACTGTTCCCGCTGCAAAATCAAGTGTGATATCTGAGAGAACATGCTTCTTACCAAACCATGCATGCACACCACGGGTCTCAAGACCGGTACCAAGAAGCGCCGTTCCTGGCTGAGATAAGGTGCGAGCAGATGCAACGCTGGAGAGCGAAGATGGGGTTACGTGTGATGTTGTCATGTTTTCATCCTTCTCGTTGCTATTGGAATTCTGTGATTCAGTCATTGGATTACCCAACCTTTCGTCCGCTTAAGTAGCGGGCTAGTCCAAAGAGAATAAAGATGAAGCTAAGCAGAACAAGCATTCCACCCCAAGCACGAGAAAATGCCTCAGGTGTTCCGCCGGTTAAGAAGGACTTCCAAATGTAATACGGAAGTGAGCCCATTGCACCTGAAGTTGGGTTGGTATTTAGCGCATCTCCGCCACCAGAAACCAATAGAAGTGGAGCTGTCTCTCCAATAATGCGTGCGATACCGAGAATGATCGCAGTAACAAGACCGCTCTTTGCTGCTGGTAGAACTACGCCAGCAACTGTGCGCCATTGGGTGCCGCCAAGTGCAACGCCAGCTTCGCGAAGTTCGTTAGGGATTAATCGCAGCATTTCTTCGGATGTACGAGCGATCGTTGGAATCATAAGAATGGTTAGCGCTAGTGAGCCCATAAGACCGGAGAGAGCCTTGGTTACGGGATAGACCAAGCTCGAAAGAATAAAGAGACCAGCAACAATGGATGGAACACCGGACATCGCTTGAACTAAGAATTTAATTGGTCGTGCCAACTTGCCGTTAATTTCTGTCAGATAGAGCGCAGTTAGTACGCCGATTGGGAAACTGATAATTAGTGCGCCGCCAACCATGATAATTGTTCCAACAAGTGCATGAAGTAATCCACCAGCGACAATCGGGTCATTTACTGAAGCAAGGGCCATATCTTTTGTGAGAAGCCCCCAGTGAAGTCCCTTATAACCCTTGCTAACAACAGTTGCGACGATACTTACGATAGGAATCAGAGTTACAACTATTGCCATCGCTGTAAGCACTTTGAGAACTGAATCTTTAGCTGCTTGCATTCCACGTTTAATGAAGTGAAATACAAAACTTGCGATAAGCAGAATGAAGAAGAATGAGAAGAAGAATCCGAGCTTTCCATTGAGGCCAGTCAACTTAACAGTTGCACCTGCGGCGCCTAGCGAGCCAACGATAACCAAGAGATCTTCTAATCTATCGATAAATGTCGGTTGCCACGGCTTACTTGGCGCTGGAACCACTGTTGTCATCGACCCTTACCTCCGAATCGATTGATGAGGAAATCTGCAGTTGCATTCACTACGAGTGTAAGCAAGAAGAGGATGAGACCCGCTGCCATGAGGGCATCTACTTCGTAAGGTCCTGCCTCGCCGAATTTCAGAAGAATAAGAGATGCAACGTTTCCGCCTGCACCAAAGAGAATTTGCCAATTCACCTGATAGACAACGTTGAGAACTGTATAGACCGCAACAGTTTCACCCATTGCTCGACCAAGACCAAGCATTGCGCCACCGATGATTCCTCCGCGACCGTAAGGAATTACGACTGCTTTAATCATCGCAAGTTTTGTCGCGCCAAGTGCGTATGCCGCTTGCACGCGATCAAGTGGAGTCTGATCGAAAATCTCTCGCGAAATTGAAGTAACAATCGGAATAATCATGATTGCCAGGACAAGTCCAGCAATAAATGGTGAGCGCTCAAAGATTGGAGTTGGTACATCAAATAGTGGAATGAAACCGAGGTACTTGTTTATCAACTTCGCCCAGTACTCAGCTGATGACATGAAGATAAAAAATCCCCAGAAACCAAAAAGGAGCGATGGAAATGCTGCCATTAAGTCGATGACTGAGATGAGAAATTTCTTAACTTTTCCATTTGCATAGAAAGTTAAGTAGAGGGCGCTGAGAACCGAGATTGGTACACCAACGATAATTGCAATAGCCGCTGAAAGCATTGTGCCAACGAGCATCGCACCGATTCCGAAGTTTGCCTGAGTGACATTTCCTGTCTCATCTGTAATTACTTCCCAGCGAGATTCGGTAATGAAATTAAACTTCTCATCAACCAGAATGTGCATTCCTTTGATGGAGAGAAAGAGTGCAATAAGTCCAAGAATTACGAGCGATGCCATTCCGCCGATTGTGACAACCATGCGAAAGACTTGATCAGAGCGACGGGGCTTCGTAGTAATTTCCCGAGCCGGCGGTGGGGTTGGGCGCTCTTTTAGCTCAATTGCCATGAGCAGATAATGGTGCCAATCCCCCCTAAGTAATGAGACTCTAAGTGAACAGAAGGTGAACGAATCCTGAATTATCCCTCAGGAGAGCCTGCCCCTATTCTTGGCGCATGAGTACCCCCTTGCCCCACCTGATTTGGATCGATTGCGAGATGACGGGGCTGGATCTGGCCACCGATGCCCTCGTAGAAATCGCAGTCCTGGTTACCGACTCAGATCTCAACATCATCGGCGAGGGCGTGGATGTCGTCATCCATGCAACGCAAGGCCAGCTCGATTCCATGAATGATTTCGTCCGCGAAATGCATACTTCATCGGGATTGATAACCGAGATTCCACATGGAATTTCCATGAGCGCCGCAGAAGAACAGATCCTTGCCTACCTTGCATCGACCGGAACTGAACTCGGTAAATCTCCACTTGCAGGTAACTCAGTTTCAGTAGATCGTAATTTCATTGCTCGCGATATGCCGCTGCTAAATGAGTACCTGCATTACCGAACTATTGATGTCTCATCTATTAAGGAGCTTGCTCGACGGTGGCACCCAAAGACCTACTTCGCATCGCCTGCCAAGACCGGAAATCACCGAGCGCTCGGCGATATTCGCGACTCCATCGCTGAATTGGCCTACTACCGCCAGGCTTTATTTATCGAATCAGGGCGCGAACCGGTAAAGTAAGCCCTGCACAGCACATGGTGGGCGTAGCTCAGCTGGTAGAGCACTCGGTTGTGGTCCGAGATGTCGCGGGTTCGAGCCCCGTCGTTCACCCCAAGTTTTTCCAGTACGTAAGTACTCAAGTAAAGAGAGTCGGTTCATATGATCTTCGACGTTGTTGTTGAAATCCCTGCGGGCTCACGCAATAAATATGAGATCAACCATGAGACAGGTGAAGTTCGCCTTGATCGCATGCTCTTTACTGCAACTCGCTTTCCCCATGACTATGGATTTGTAAAGAACACTTTGTCGAACGATGGCGATCCACTCGATGCGTTGATCATGTTAGATGAACCAACTTTCCCAGGCTGTGTTGTCTCTTGCCGCGTAATCGGAATGTTCCGTATGACCGATGAAAAAGGCGGAGATGACAAACTTCTCTGTGTAGCAGCCGGTGATATTCGCAAGAACAATCTCAAGGATTTAACTGATGTTCCACATTACGAACTAGATGAAATTAAGCACTTCTTCGAGGTATACAAGACTCTCGAGCCAGGCAAAGAGGTACATGGCGGCGATTGGGTTGGCCACGATGCTGCAGAGCTAGAAATTCAGGCTTCGTATGATCGCTTTAAAAAGAACCACTAAAGAGAGATAGTCAGGTAGCTAAGACCATGACTCAATCGCTAAAGACACCTACTTGGGCAACAACAGCATCACAGGAAATTATTTCTCGAATTGCATCGCAAGTAGATGCAAAGTCTGGCGAAAGCGTTCAGAAGTGGATTGAACAACTATCTGTTGAAAATCATCGTCTCCATGACATCGAAGGCATAAACCTAAATCCTGCAACAAATATCTTGAACCCTCGGGCAGAGAAGATGCTTGCCTCTGGAATGTCTTCCCGCGCATCTCTTGGACATCCGGGTGATAAGTACGAAACCGGTCTTGGTGCTATCGAACAGATAGAGATCATTACTCAAGAGCTTGCATGCGAAGTTTTCGGTTCAACATATGCTGAATTCAGAGTTCCATCAGGTGCAATAGCTAATCTCTACTCATTCATGGCAACAACTGAACCTGGTGACACCATCATCGCTCCACCAGCAACAATCGGTGGCCATGTCACTCACCATAAAGGTGGTTCTGCAGGGCTCTACCGACTCAAGACAATCTCGGCGCCAGTAAATGAAACTGGATACACAATTGATATTGATGCGCTAAGAAAATTAGCCCACGAAGTAAAGCCAAAACTCATCACTGTTGGTGGTTCTTTAAATCTCTTCCATCACCCAATTTCTGAAGTCCGTGCAATTGCAGATGAAGTTGGCGCGAAGGTACTTTTCGATGCCGCTCATTTATGCGGAATGATTGCTGGAAAGGTCTGGCCTCAGCCCCTTGAAGAGGGTGCGCACCTAATGTCTTTCTCTACCTATAAATCATTAGGTGGCCCAGCAGGCGGTTTGATTGTCACTAATGATGATGAGATTGCCCAAAAGATTGATGCGATTGCTTATCCTGGATTGACTGCAAATTTTGATGCTGCAAAGACTGCCGCCCTTGGAATCACTCTCCAGGATTGGAAATCAGTTGGCAGTGATTATGCGCAGATGATGGTGAAAACTTCCCAAGCTTTGGCTCAGAATTTGCATAATCGAGGAATCAAGATTTATGCAGCAGATAAAGGCTTTACAACTTCGCATCAATTCGCAATCCTCGCTGCACCATTTGGCGGAGGGCAGACTGCTGCTAAGCGCATGGGGCAAGCAAATCTTCTTGCATGCGGAATTGGACTTCCTATCGAAGCTGTTGACGGCGATTTGAATGGACTTCGTATAGGTACCCCGGAAATTGTTCGACTTGGAATGAAGGTCGCGGATATGGATCAGCTTGCGACATTTATTTCTAACTCTTTAGATTCAACGATTGACCCTGCATCCGTTGGAAGAGAAGTCGCTGAATGGCGCAAGAATTTCAGCGGGGTTCACTACACCGTTGATACTCCTAATTAATCGGTAGGTTTTGATTAGGGCACTTTGCAAGTATGCCCAGAATCGCACTCTTCTCGGGTGCAGTTACCCATAGAGAGTATTTAGCTTTCACTGCAATCTGCTGAGCAACATATGCACATCGATAGCTCTTCAGCGGTGGGAGCCATGTTGCAGCGTCGCCATCGCTTTTCTGAGAATTCAGTCGGCCCTTCACTGCAAAGAGATTGAGCGGGTCATTGGCCAAAGCTGTTCGCTCAATCATCGTCAATTTAAAGGCACCCGTCTGCCAGGCATTGGAAAGCGCGACCACATGATCAATCTGAACATCCATACTTGAGATATTTCCGCGAACGAAGTTGATGGTCTCGCCTGAATACCTATCTTCCAGAATGCCTGTAAGCACTACACAATCTCGAGTCTTTGGCTTGTAGGTAATTGAAATCAGGTCTCGCTTCAAAATGTCGTTGCGGGTATCGCATCCATTTCGATTTACATCAGCCCACGTTTGGCCAAATTGATCTCTCGAATATCCCGTCTTCGGTGCTCGCCCCTTTACTGGCAAGGTCTCAAGCACTGCGGCTGCAAGGCCCGGTTTCGCCTCTGCTGCAACCGATGCTGGTATCGCCAACCCAACGGCCAGGGGAATAGTGAGTAGCGCTATCCGTATTTCCCAGCGAGACATGTCACTATCTTCGCGGGCAAAAGGTGGTTAGACAAGCCGCACTGCGCTGGTAGTGTCTGCCCTGCATTCGAAGGTCCGCCTTTGAATGGGCTGTTAGCTCAGTTGGTAGAGCAAGCGACTCTTAATCGCTGGGTCGTAGGTTCGAATCCTACACAGCCCACAAGTCTGTGTTTAGTATTGACCTCCACCTGCAAGACAAGAAGCACCTCTGCTAGGAATTAATGGAGTAAAGAATGGCTGATCTAAGTAAAGCTCTTGCAGCTGCAGGAGCTGCCCTTCAAACTGAAGCTGCTGCGCTTAATTTATTTGCGCAATCCTTCGAAACGAATTTGAAGCCTGCGCTAGAAATGATTATTGAATGTAAAGGTTCTGTTGTAATTACAGGGTTAGGAAAATCAGGGCTTGTTGGCGCAAAGATGGCGGCAACGCTTTCTAGTACTGGAACTCCATCATTTTTCCTTCATGCAGCCGATGCCCTACATGGCGATTCCGGCGCCCTCAATCCAGCAGATATTGTCATTGCAATTTCTAACGCTGGCGAGACAGCAGAGGTTATTGCCATTGCACGCATGGCAAAGAACTGGAATAACAAAGTCATTGCGATTACAAAAAATGTAACTTCCACTCTAGCCAAGACTGCAGATGCCACGATCAGCATTGCATGCGAACGTGAAGCTGATCCACTCAATCTTGCACCAACAACTTCAACAACGCTCACTATTGCTGCAGGTGATGCACTCGCATCTGCGCTGATGGCCCATCGTGGTTTTACCGCAGAGAAGTTTGGCCAATTCCATCCCGGCGGAACTCTCGGTCAGGTCACAAATAAGTGATGTCAGATCAATCAAAAAATCCACGTGTAACCACTTTTGGAAGTTTCATGATGGATCTCGTGGCTTACACACCAAGACGCCCAAAGAGTGGCGAAACTCTACGCGGTGACAGTTTTGCAATCGCACTAGGTGGAAAAGGTTTCAATCAAGCGATATCCGCAGGGCGCGCAGGAGCCAAGAGCGCCATGCTCGGAAATCTCGGCACCGATAGTTTTGGTGATGACTTCATGAAGGCATTCGTTGCAGAAGGCGTAACGGCAACTGATATTGAACGAAGCAATGAACTTGGCTCCGGCGTAGGACTTCCGGTAGTTACCGGCGATGGCGATAACTCGATCATCATCATCCCCCAGTCAAATGATTTAGGAAATGCTGATTACATTGGGCGCCATCGCCAAACCATTATTGATTCCGATGTTTTACTCCTTCAACTAGAACTTCCTGCGGATGGTAATTTCGCTGCGGCAAAGTTAGCGAAAGAAAATAACGTCATGATTATTTTGACCCCAGCTCCAGTTGCTCCACTCAACGGATGGGAAGGATTAGTCGATGTTGTCGTTCCCAATGAAGGTGAGGCAGCAGAGCTAACCGGAATCGAAGGCGATGTTGAAAAGCAGGCTCAGGCACTTTCGCAGATGCTTGGTTGCAAGAATGTCGTCATCACTCTGGGGCCAAAGGGTGCATTTGTCACCGATGGCCAGAGATCAGAGACTTTTTCTGCGCCAAAAGTGACAGCTATCGACACAATCGGGGCAGGCGACACTATGTGTGCCAACCTCGCGACCCGCCTTGCTGCAGGCGATGACATCTTTACGGCAACACAGTTTGGCGTTTATGCTGCAACTCTTAAGGTAACTCGTAAAGGTGCGGCTATGGCTTCTCCAACACCGAGTGAAGTCCAAAACTTTATATCTGAAAACAAGGAGTAAAAATGAAGTACACCGGAATCATTAACCGCGATATCTCTGCCATGGTTGCACGCACTGGCCACTTCGATCGTATTGTTATTTCAGATGCAGGTTTCCCCATCCCAGCAGGCGTTCCTTGCATTGATCTTTCAATGGGGCCAAATCTGCCAAAAGTTACTGATGTATTGAAGATGCTGACCCTTGAACTTCCAATTGAACAATTCTGGTTTGCAAGTGAAATCCAGCCAAGTGCTGATGGCCGCGCAAAGGAATTATCAGCAATCATGACAGAGGCTGAATGTATTCCACTTCCACATGCCGAATTTAAGAAACTTGCTTATGGTGCAGTTGGTGTTATTCGCACCGGCGATTACTTGGCATGGGGCAACGTGATGGTTGCGTCAGGGGTTGCTTACTAGTTTACTCGCTCTTCGATTCCAAGAATTTTTGCAATTTCATTCAGTGCCTGTGGATTTGCGAGTGATGAAAGATTTCGAATAGGTCGTTCATGAACCAAATCAGCAACTGCGACTTCTGCTAACTTCCCATTAAAAGTTCGGGGAAGGTCGGCAACGAAATAGATTTGACTTGGCACATGGCGGGGGGAACACAAACTCTTAACAGTTTTCTTAATCAACTCTGCTAATTCTTTTGTATCAAAATCAGAGCTACTAGGAATTATGAGCAGAACAATTTGTTCATCATCATCATGAGGCTTGCTAAATGCCAACGCATCGGAAACTTCTGGCAGTTTCTCCAACGCTGAATAAATCTCACCAGTTCCAATCCGGACGCCACCAATGTTCAGCGTTGAATCTGAACGTCCATGAATAATTATTCCGCCTTCAGATGTCCAGGATGTCAGATCGCCATGGTGCCAAACACCTGGCCACCTTTCAAAGTATGTTGAATTGAATTTAGATCCTGATGTGTCTCCGATTATTCCTAAAGGAACCGATGGGAATGGTTTCTTGCAGATAAGTTCACCAACAACATTAGGTGGACAGGATTCTCCAAATTCATCCCAAACATCTACATCCATTCCTAGCATTGGGCCCTGCATCTGTCCGGCATAAACATCTGTAATTGGATTCGGTCCAGTAAAACAGCCGACGATATCTGTTCCCCCGGAGAAAGGTGCAATTTGAACTTGACCACCAAGTTGCTCTGAAACCCAAGTTGCAGTTGCTGCAGATAATGGCGATCCAGTAACCATCAAGCAACGCAAATGTGGAAAAGGCCCAGCATCGGACAATGAGAGATCTGACTTCATCATCACATCGAGTAAACGCGCAGATAGCCCTAAATGAGTTAAGCGCTGCTCTCTAGCTACATCAAAGAGATGCGACATATTTGGATAAGTAGCAGAACCATCAACTAGCACAAGATCGGCCCCAGTCATTAAAACTGAAATTGACCAGTTCCACATCATCCAACCTGTTGTCGTGTAAAACAAAACACGATCATTCTTTTTCATGTCACAGTGTAGGGCTTGCTCGACCAAATGCTTTAAAAGTATTCCACCAGTTCGGTGGATGAGTCCTTTTGGCGTACCGGTAGTTCCTGATGTGAATAAAACATTGCAGGGATGATCAAAATCTCGCCGAACGTGGTCAAGTTTAGCGCTGGATTTAGGATTTTTACTCCATAAAACAATTCGTGGATCATTCTGGTGCAAAGCGTCTTGCGATAACTCATCTCTAACAAGAACAACTAATTCTAAACTCGGCAATGATTTCAGCAAGCTATTGAGTATCTCTTTTCGGTCGAAACTCTTTCCATTCCAGGAGTATGAATCGCAGATAATTAAAGCCTTAGGAGTGAGCTGCGAGAATCTAGAAATTATTGCTTCTGACCCAAACTCGGGTGCGGCGCTAGAGACAACGGCGCCAATCTCAAAACCTGCAATAGTAAAAGCTAGTGCCTCTATTCCTACAGGAAGAACTGAAACTATTGAGTTACCGGGCTGAATGTTAAATTCCTTAAACAACTGGACTAAGTAGCTAACGAATTCGGTAAATTCTGATGCTGTGTATTCTACTTTCTCTGTATCGGCGCCCTCTTTTAGAAATGTAACAGTGTTCATCTTCTTTAAGATGTTTTCTGCCAGATTAATCTGCGAATTTTCAAAGAACTTTGATTCTGGCAATATTGAATCCATTTTTGATTGGGAACCTTTTGTCCCAACCACTTCACAAAAATCCCACACTTCTGACCAGAACGCTCGAGAATCAGAAATCGACCAATCATGCAAATCAGAGAAGTTTTGACCCTTATGAAAATCCTTTGTTCTCCGAAGAAAATCTAGGAAAAGAGGAGCTGAAACTTCTTGGGGCGACCAAATTTTCTTGGGACCACTCACCTGGCAGTCCAGCCATTATCGATGACAAAAGATGATCCGGAAATTGAATTGGAATTAGGACCGCAAAGATACAAAGCCATGCTTGCAATCTCTTCCGGTTCGATTAGTCGCTTTATGGCAGCTGGAGCGAGCATGATTTCATTTACTACTTGATCTGGCTGTAAGTTATTGGCTAGCGCCTGATCTGTTATCTGTTTCTCTACGAGATTAGTACGGACATATGCGGGCGCAATTGTATTTGCTGTTACGCCATGCTCGCCCGCTTCGAGTGCAATAGTCTTATGTAAACCTTCCATTCCATGCTTTGCCATTACGTAAACTGATTTGAATGGAGATGCAACATGGCCGTGGATGCTTGAAATTCCGATTATTCGGCCCCATTTTCTCTGATACATCGTGGGCAGTGACTTTTGAATCAGGTAAAAAGGCGTACGTAACATCAAAGCTAACATTTTGTCAGCCTTCTCCATCGAGAAGTTCTCAATAGGTGAAACATGTTGGATCCCAGCGCTATTTATTAAAATATCAATTTCTAATTGATTTGGAAATGCTTTCTCTGGGTTTGTCAGATCTGCTTCCACGATATCTATCTTGTGGTTTTTTCTCAGATCATTTAGAGAATTGAGATCGATATCCACTGCAATGACATGTGCCCCAGACTCTGCGAAAGCTTCCACACAAGCTTTCCCTATGCCACTTCCAGCACCTGTGATTAGAACGCTTTTTCCTTGAAGTGATTTCACTAGATCTTCCTTAATTTAAATTAGTTTCTTGCGCGTTCCTAAATAGTTGGTGTGCGATATAAAGTTTTTTTGTTTACCACTATCTCCACGTCAACCAGATACTTGCTGATTGCACTTGGACTAAAGGAAACCCCAACGCCTGGTTGCTCAGGGACCGAAATCATCCCATCTTTATCTGGCAAAATCTTCGAATCATTCAATTCAACGCAGAGCAATTTTGGCTCCATTGGGTATTCGGCCATCCAGGACTCTTTCATGCCGGCATATGGTTGCATTGATGCGGCCAAAGCAGAATGTGAAGTGAATGTGTGGTTTACGAATTGGACACCGTGATTTTTAGCAAATTTAGCTACTCGAAAAGCGGGTGCTATGCCTCCGATATATCCAGTGTCAATTTGGATGTATTTGACTCCGCCATTTTCAATTAAATTTTCAGCCTGGAAAACATTATGTGCGCCTTCTCCGCCAGCGAGTGGAACCGAAGGTTTCATCTGTGAAAGTTTTTTATATAGCGAAGTAGCCGCCGCAGAGACTGGTTCTTCAAACCAGGTAACTTTTGCCTCAGCTAAATTTTTCAATCTTTTTGATGCGGCATCAAGATCCTCTTCGAAAATAGTTCCGGCATCAACCATTAAATATGCATCCTTGCCAATGCCTTCGCGAGCAGCAAAAACATGTGTTGCATCATCTTCAACAGTGCCACGACCATATGGGCCCCAACCGAATTTAATTGCTGAAAAGCCAGATGCTCGTATAGCTGAAGCCTTCTGTTGTGTCTCTTCCGGGGTATCGCCAAAGAGAACGGAAGCGTATGGAAGTTTTGGCTCAGATTTTGTATAACCAAGTAATTGGTAAACCGGAACTTCTTTAGCTTTACCCAATAGATCCCAGAGCGCTATCTCTACTCCCGAGAATGTTAGATCACTCTGAATAATGCCATAGAAAGAAATCTCTTTAACTTTACGGGCAATTCTTTCAATATCAGCTGGTGAATTCAATTCTTCTCCGAGTACGGAGTCAATAACTGGATGACAACCACTATGGGACATTGGCGCAATCCAGCTTGCAATTGAAGTCAATGGTGAAGCAACAGCTTCGCCCCACCCTTCAAAGTTGCCAGCTCTAACTCGAAAAACTAGTCCGTCCTGACTTCCATCACCAATATCTAAAACTTCGGGCATTCTTAAATAGAAAAGAT
>JBIICC010000023.1:0-12718 GCA_044239085.1 Candidatus Planktophila sp. | reverse complement strand
CTTGCTAAAACTGTTTTGTAACACATCACAGAAATGCTCATATCTGCACTGGTATCGCGCAGGCGCATAAATGCCATTCCGCCACTTCGCTCATTTAACTCAGATATCTCGCCCTCAATCCAGATGGGGCCTAATCGATCGACATACTCTTTGATTGCTTCAGAGACCACGCGCACTGGCGCAGGGGATTCACTTGAAGTTTCGAACATGGGATGAGCCTATTAGACTGGGGCACATGAGCAAGAGAGTTCTCTTAGCCGCGCCACGCGGATACTGCGCCGGAGTTGATCGCGCAGTGATTGCAGTTGAAAAATCCTTAGAACTCTACGGCGCTCCTGTCTATGTGCGTAAAGAGATTGTCCACAACAAGCATGTTGTATCTACCCTCGAACAACGTGGAGTCATCTTCGTTAATGAGACAGATGAAGTTCCAGAAGGTGCAACTGTCGTCTTCTCAGCACATGGAGTTTCACCTGCGGTCCATGCAGAAGCTGCAGCTCGTAATCTCAAGACTATTGATGCAACCTGTCCACTAGTGACAAAGGTGCATAACGAGGTAAAGCGCTTTGCCGATGACGAGACAGAGATTCTGCTCATTGGCCACAATGGACATGAAGAAGTTGAAGGAACTGCAGGAGAAGCACCTGGCAAAGTTCGCGTTGTAGATGGGCTTGATGAAGCTCGCACAATTATTCCAACGCCAGGAAAGAAGTTGGTCTGGCTTACACAAACCACGCTCTCTGTCGATGAGACGATGCAATCCGTTGCAATCCTCAAAGATCGCTTCCCAGAGATTGCAAACCCACCTTCAGATGACATCTGTTATGCAACGCAGAATCGCCAAGAAGCGATTAAAGCTATTGCACCTCAAGCTGATTTAGTCATTGTTGTGGGTTCTAGAAATTCATCGAACTCTGTGCGACTTGTAGAGGTTGCACTTGAATATGGTGCAAAAGCTGCTTACCTTGTTGATTATGCAGCTGAGGTTAAGGATGAATGGTTTACAGGTGTAGAAACAATCGGTGTGACAAGCGGTGCATCTGTTCCAGAGATTCTTGTTTCTGATCTCCTAAAGCACCTTGAAATGCATGGTTATAACAGCGTTGAAGAAGTAAAAGCAACGGAAGAGACTCTTCTCTTTGCACTTCCAAAAGAGTTACGTGCAGATTTAAAGGCAGCTAAGTAGATTTAACGCAAAAAACTAGTGCGTTGCTGCACGCTTTGAAGGTCTGCTCTTCGCCTTCTCATTGAGAAAGCTAAACCAGGTATAGATCGCGCCGATCAGTAGATAAGGTGCAACGCTTGCGAGTGCTGCGATGAAATCAACACCGACACGAGAGATGCTCAGGCCATCGCTAAGAATTATCATGAAGAGCGCAGTTGCTGCAAAGGCAAGTGGTGGAGTAACCGCTGCAACGTAACGTGTTCCTTTGCGACCGTAACTGACGCCACCGAAGCTAACGAGTGCGATGACGAGCCCTGAGACGATTCCTGCACCAGAGCGGATCCAGAATTCAAGAGATGCAAAGATGAAGATAAAGAACGTTTGAAGAATAGCTACACCCTGCTTATTTAGCCCTGGGCCAGGAAGCGTTGGCTTCTTTAGCGTTTTCGCCATCTCTTACTCCTCTACTACTTCAACATCAATGAAATCATCTGGTGCATCTAATTCGGGGTTCTGTAACTCTCGAACCTTAGCGGGGGATTCTGGATATTCAATCGCGAGCTTATCTTTATCTCCTGCAACGCCCAGTTTATTGATTCGACGAGCAGGTGCAAGAACAGTCTTTTCGGCTGTTGGGATGAGATCTTCGTAAGCTTTTGAGGTTGAGTTAATCGCTTTACCGACCGCAACAATCTTTGTGTGGAGCAAGGTGATGTTCTTTAAAAATGTTGCAGCAACCTTTGTAATGTCATCGGCATTCTCGGCCAACTTATTGCGGGTGAAGATATGGCCCACAGTGCGCAGGAGCGCCATCATCGAGGTAGGTGTAGCCAAGGTGACTCCGACTTTAAATGCCTTCTCGAGAAGTAGTGGATCAAGACGTAGTGACTCAGCGAGCAGGGTTTCGAATGGGAGGAAGAGAACGACGAAATCGGGGGAGTTCTGCGATTTGTGATAGCCGCGCTTTGCAAGAGCATCGACATGCTTCAAGAGATCTTTAGTGTGTTGCGCTAATAGTTCATCTCGCTCTGCTTGGTCTTCGGTACCGAATGCCTCAAGGAAGCGATCAAAGGGAAACTTCGAATCGATAAATAGTTGTGAACCACCTGGCATCGCAACAGTGATATCGGGGATTCCTGATGAATCTGCATCGGTTGTGGAACGTTGTGCAACGTACTCGTGGCCCTCGCGAAGCCCTGCTTGTTCGAGAATGAGTTCGAGTTGCGCCTCGCCAAATTTTCCACGGGTCTGTGAATTAGCAAGAGCCCCTGCGATCTTCTTTGTTTCGTCAAAGAAGGTTGTTGAGGCTTTGCGCATCTCATCGATAGTGCCGATGAGTTGAGTCTCTGATGCAACGCGTTTCTCGGCAGCATCTTGTGCTTGCAGGCGCATACGTTCGACAGTTGTCTTCATCTCTTCCATCTGCGCTGCAATCTTGATTTCAGATTCTGTCTTTGCCTCTGCAGCCTTCAATCGCTCGTCGGATGCTTTAAGTAAAACTTTTACATCGTTGAGCTCTTGAGCAAGTTGCGAGGAATTGCCACCGATAGATGCAGATTTAATTCTTGAAATCCAGATACCGAGGGCGAGCCCGATAAAAAGGCCGATAATGAGAGTTATTAAGGTCACGAGTGCGCTTGACATGGGGTAATCGTGGCAGGGAGCACTGACAATCCCGCGTAGGCTGTCCTACTTATGAGCCTCTCAATTGGAATCGTCGGTCTTCCGAATGTTGGAAAGTCGACCCTTTTTAATGCTCTCACTAAGAACAATGTCTTAGCTGCCAATTATCCCTTCGCCACCATTGAGCCCAATGTCGGCGTCGTGGGCGTTCCAGATGAGCGTCTGGCCAAGCTAGCTGCAATCTTCGCTTCCGAGAAGTTGCTTCCTGCGGCGCTCTCATTTGTTGATATCGCTGGAATCGTCAAAGGCGCATCTGAAGGTGCCGGCCTTGGAAATAAGTTTCTTGCAAATATCCGCGAGACAGATGCAATCTGCCAAGTAATCCGCGTCTTTAGCGATGGGGATGTTGTCCACGTCGATGGTCGCATCGATCCTTCAAGTGATATCGAAACTATTAATACTGAGCTCGCGCTCGCAGATCTTCAGACAATCGAGAAGGCAATCCCTCGCCTTGAGAAGGAAGCCCGCGTTGCGAAAGAGAAGGCGCCGATTTTAGAGGCGGTAAAGACTGCAAATGAATGGTTGCAATCAGGAAAACCACTTTCACAGTCGAAAATTGATCGCGAACTTCTGCACGAGCTTCATCTGCTAACAGCGAAACCATTCTTATATGTATTTAATGTTGATGCCGCAGAACTTGCAGATACAGATCTTCGCGCAAAGCTTTCGGCTCTCGTTGCCCCAGCAGAAGCAATCTTTTTAGATGCAAAGACTGAGGCAGAACTTGCCGAACTTTCAGATGAAGATGCACTCGAACTTCTGCAGGCTATTGGTTTAACAGAGCCAGGCCTTGCAACACTTGCACGCGTTGGATTCGATACTTTAGGTCTGCAGACATATTTAACTGCAGGTCCAAAAGAAGCTCGTGCTTGGACAATTCATAAAGGCGACACAGCCCCGATGGCTGCTGGCGTTATTCATACAGATTTCCAAAAAGGTTTCATTAAAGCTGAAATCGTTTCTTTTGCCGACTTGGTAGAAGCGGGCACAATGGCTGAAGCGAAAGCTAAAGGCAAGGTGCGTATGGAAGGCAAGGAATACATCATGCAAGACGGAGACGTAGTGGAGTTCAG
This sequence comes from Candidatus Planktophila sp., assembly GCA_044239085.1. Taxonomy (GTDB): domain Bacteria; phylum Actinomycetota; class Actinomycetes; order Nanopelagicales; family Nanopelagicaceae; genus Planktophila. Next base: position 8,797 of record JBIICC010000023.1, on the reverse strand, counting down.
ATTCAATGTCTAATAGCCCAGCCCTAAACACAGCCCGAGCACGACTTAATCAGGCGCACCTCAAGGATCTTCCGCGGAAGACTCGCGACAACCTGCGCAACGTTGCGATCATCGCTCACGTTGACCACGGTAAAACAACACTCGTTGATGCGATGTTGTGGCAATCCGGTGCTTTCGCCGCTTATAAGAAGCAAGAAGAAGGCCAAGATCGCATGATGGATTCAATGGATCTTGAACGCGAAAAGGGAATTACGATTCTTGCTAAGAACACATCTGTTCGTCGCGGTGACACTGTCATCAACATTATTGATACACCAGGCCACGCAGATTTCGGTGGCGAAGTTGAACGCGGACTCGAAATGGTCGATGGCGTAATCCTTCTCGTTGATGCATCTGAAGGCCCACTTCCACAGACACGTTTCGTATTGCGTAAAGCGCTACAAAAGAATCTTCCAGTTATCTTGTTGATCAATAAGGTCGACCGTCCCGACTCACGTATTGCAGAAGTTGTCGACGAGGCATATGCACTCTTCCTCGATCTCGATGCAAATGAAGAGCAGATTGAATTCCCAGTTGTGTACGCATCTGCCAAGGCAGGTCGTGCATCTCTTACTCGTCCAGCAGATGGCGGAATGCCTGTCGAAGAGAACCTCGACGTCTTATTCGACACTATCTTCTCTGCAATTCCAGCACCTGTTTATCACGAAGGTGCACCACTTCAGGCGCACGTGACCAACCTTGACTCATCACCATTCCTTGGACGCCTTGCACTATGTCGTGTTCACGAAGGTGTTATTAAGAAAGGCCAGACTGTTTCTTGGATTAAGACAGATGGAACAACAGAACGCGTAAAGGTTTCAGAGCTTTTGATGACTGAAGCGCTCGAGCGCGTTCCTGCACTTGAAGCAGGACCCGGCGACATCATCGCGGTAGCTGGTATCGAGACAATCACTTTGGGCGAGACTCTTGCAGATCTTGAGAACTCACATGCGCTTCCACTTATTACAGTGGATGAACCATCAATTTCTATGACAATCGGTATCAACACATCTCCACTAGCGGGCAAGAGCGGCAAGATGCTCACTGCGCGCCAAGTAAAGGATCGTCTTGATAAAGAGCTTGTTGGTAATGTTTCACTTCGTGTTCTCAATACAGAACGCCCAGATACATGGGAAGTTCAGGGTCGCGGCGAGCTCCAGCTAGCCGTTCTCGTTGAAATCATGAAGCGCGAAAGCTTCGAACTTACTGTTGGTAAGCCACAGGTTGTTACCAAGATGATTGATGGAAAACTTAACGAGCCAATGGAACGCCTCACAATTGATGCACCAGAAGATTACTTAGGTGTTCTCACTCAGTTGATGGCGCTTCGTAAGGGCCGTATGGAACAAATGGTTAACCATGGCACCGGATGGATTCGCCTTGATTACAAGGTTCCATCACGTGGACTTATTGGTTTCCGTACCGAGTTCCTTACAGAAACTCGCGGAACAGGTCTGCTTCACCACGTATTCGATTCATACGAGCCATGGTTCGGTGAACTTCGCACACGTGGCACAGGATCTCTTGTTTCCGATCGCATCGGAGCAGTTACTTCTTACGCACTTGCTGGAATTCAGGAGCGCGGTTCAATCTTCGTAGAACCTGGCGATGAAGTGTATGAAGGAATGGTTATCGGCGAGAACTCTCGCGCCGATGATATGGATGTTAACTGCGTTCGTGAAAAGAAGCTCACCAATATGCGCGCTTCAGGTACCGATGATTCTGAAAAGTTGATTCCACCTAAGAAGCTCAATATGGAAGGTGCTCTCGAATTCTGTCGCGAAGATGAGTGTGTTGAAGTTACACCTGCGGTTGTTCGTATCCGTAAGGTAACTCTCGATGGCGCAGAACGCGCACGTGCAACGTCGCGAGCGAAGAAGAACAACCAGAGCTAATTACGTGTATCTCGGTGATGGGGTCATGAAGAAGTTTTTAACGCTGCTAGCAGTAGCAGTGTTAACTATTCATACCTCATCGCCTGCCCAAGCTCATTCAAAGATTACTTCTTTCTCTCCACGCCCTAATTCGGTGGTGCTTGAACTTCCGCAGAAGGTAATAATGAAATTCTCTGAAGCGCCACTTACTTTCAAGAAGAAGAAAGTAAATCTGATTTCAGTTGCTAACCCACGTAAAGAAGTCATTTCAATCGGTGAGACTAAGGTTGTCGGAAAATCACTCGTCGTGGCGCTCTCAGATCTAGAAGCAGTTCCAGGAAAGTATCGCGTCACCTACCGAATGGCCTCACCTGATGGCCATGTAGTTTCAGGAAGTTATAGATTTACCCTCAGCTCCTCTTAAATGTCATACCTGTACGGTTGAATACGAACCGTGAGTAAACAATCTGCAGCCCAGCTTCGCCTCGTGCGGAGCGAAGCTGCGGGCGCACAGTTCACACTTTCAGAGGAACAATTGGCGGTCCTCTCTCATCGCGGAACCCCTTTGATTATTACCGGCAGAACCGGCACCGGAAAGACGCGTGCACTTATTGAAGCAGCGGTATCGCGCATCAAAGATGGACAGAGCCCAGATTCGATTCTCCTACTGACCTACGGTCGCGATCGCGCATCAGAGCTACGAGATGCAATTGTTATCGCGTCGAATGAAAGTGCACACGAACCACTAGCTCGAACATTTCACTCACTTGCATATTCGATTCTCAAGATGCGCACCGCTGATCAATACCGCGATTTAGTTCTTATGTCTGGCTCCGAACAAGAGACGTTGATTGCAGATTTACTTGAAGGTGATATCGCATCCGGATATCGAAGTTGGCATAAGGATTTACGGAAAGGCCCTGAAAGTTTAGGCGAACCACTTGCTACTCAAGGTTTTGTTCGCGAACTTCGAGATCTCATCATGCGTGCCAATGAACGCGGCATTACACCGACTGATCTTTCCTTGCGCGGCCACCAACTTGGTGAAAAGTATTGGGAAGGGGCAGCAGATTTCTGGAATCGCTATCTTGAAGGTTTAGTTCTGCAAGAGAGCCTTGCCGGCGATGCCAAGATGCGTATCGACCCATCAGAGATTATTAACTTAGCAAAGCGTTACCTGACAAAGAACCCTGAACTCCTTGCAGAACTTCGTGCACGCTTTACAACAATCATTGTCGATGAATTCCAAGAGAGCGATCCATCTCAACGTGCACTGCTTGAACTACTGGCTGGAAAAGATTTGATTATCGTTGCAGATACCCAAAGTGCAGTGGGTCGCTTCAGAGGCGCAGATCCTGAAGGTGTTGCAGCTGTTCTAGATCAGCAGATCGCAGGTGGTGCACGAAAGATTGAATTCACCACTAACTTCCGCGGTACACCTCAGAAATCAACCGCACGTTTACTCTCTGAATCAGAAGAAGCGCACTTCATCGCTCATCAATTTAAGAGAGCCCATCTCATGCAGGGCGTTCCATATTCAGAGATGGCTGTCATCGTCCGATCGCACGGACAGTGTGCTTCAGCTATTAGAAGGGCCTTTGCACAGGTCGCCATTCCAGTGGCTGGCGATATCGAAGCACTTGCAAATAACGCTGCAATTGCTCCATTCCTGCTTCTCGCTCGGATAGCTACAGGGGCTGCGCCACTTAATCTCGAGAACGCAGAGAAGTTACTTACTAGCGAATTTGGTGGCGCAACATCAGTCTCACTTCGTCGCACACGTGCTGCCTTATTGGCAGCTCGCGATGAAGCTAGCGATAAGCGATCCGGTACCCAGTTGATACTCGATGCAATTAAGAAAGGCGATATTGCAATCGAAGATTCAGCAGAGTTAACGAGAGTTCATAACTTACTTGCCGTCGCAGAGAAATCCATCGCCAAAAGAAATTCAACAATTCACGATCTACTCTGGGCGATCTGGAATAACGCAGTTACAAGTGATAACGAGAAACTCAGCGATGCATGGCGTGCAGCCGCACTTCGCGGTGGCTCGCGAGGAGCTGCCGCTGATCGCGACCTCGATGCGATGATTCAACTCTTCGATACAGCAGCCCGACATATCGAACGCTTTCCAGGTGCAGATCCAGAACTTTTCTTGAAAGAGATTGAGAACGAGACAATTGTTTCTGATGTCATCACCTCTCGGGGTGTGCGCCCTGATGTCGTTGAGATTCTCACTGTGCATTCAACTAAGGGGCGCCAATGGCAGATGGTTGCAGTCGCTGGCGTGCAAGAAGGTAGTTGGCCAAACTTAAAGCAGAGAAGTTCCTTGCTCGGCGCAGAACGACTTGTTGAACGAGTTCGTCACGGAGATGAAATCGCGCAGCTCGAACTCGACATGATTGCAGCCTCTTCATTGGCAGAAGATGAAGCGCGTCTATTTCATGTTGCGACTACCAGAGCAAGTGCATCTCTCCTGGTTACTGCAATCTCTCGTGAAGATGAGACTCCATCTCTATTCTTTGAAGACTTCGCAGATGCGCTCGGTCAAGATGTTTCTCATACAAAGGTTCCGCGTCCCCTTACTGCGCCAGCACTTGTCGCAACGTTGCGCCGAGAAGTAAACATCTCTGGCGATACAACCGCCGCAGGCATCCTAAAGACACTTTCAGCCTCTGGAATCCATCAAGCTGATCCAGCACAGTGGCTGGGAAGCGCCCCTATAAGTAGCGATTTACCTGTAGTTGATGCTGGCCTACCCGTCTCTGTCTCACCATCGGGCGCCGAGAACTTTAATGAGTGCGGCTTGAAATGGTTCTTAGAAAAGAGCGGTGGGACAAATGGTGACTCCACTGCGCAATTACTAGGTTCTGTTATCCATGAATTTGCTCGGTTGAAGGTAGATGAACCTGCAACAACTGATCTACAGCTGACTGAGAAGTTAATCGAAGCTTGGCCGCTGATCGACGATAGCCAGGGTTGGATCAGCACAGCAGCGCTGGGGCGTGCGAAGAAGATGTTAGAGCGCTTTGCTCAATACCATCGCGAATCCACTCGTGAAGTTGTGGGCGCAGAACTTAACTTTACGATTCAAGTTGGCCGCGCAACAATCCGGGGAAATGTAGACCGCGTTGAAGTAGATTCCGATGGCAAGTTCTACATTATCGATTTTAAAACTGGCAAGAACGTTATCTCTAAGGCCGATGCACAAGAGAATTTGCAACTCGCTTGCTATCAACTTGGTGTAATTCTTGATGGTTTTGAAGAGAAACTCAAAGGCGTTGAAGTTTCAGGCTCGGAACTCGTCTTCTTGGCGAATAAAACACAGAAGGTCACAACGCGAGTTCGGGAACCAATTAATGCGCAGGAGATTCAAGAGACGATCGAGGTAATCGCCGAAGGTATGGGCGCTGCAACATTTACCGCTCGCAAGAGCGATATGTGTTCACGTTGCCCAGTAAAGCCATCGTGTCCGCTCCACCTCGAGGGAAGGGCGGTACATCAATGAGCAATGAATCCATTCCTATTAGGTCTTGGACAGAGAAGTACACACCTGACCAAGTTGCAGAGATGATTATCTCTATTGATCCAACTTTCTATCTTCCAAGTGATGAGCAGCGCCCCATCATCTCGATTACAGATAATCCGCTAGAGCCTGCAGTAGTTATTGCAGGAGCAGGTTCTGGAAAGACAGAGACAATAGCTGCGCGAGTTGTTTACCTTGTTGCAAATCAATTTATGCGACCTGATCAAATTTTGGGTCTGACATTTACTCGTAAAGCTGCCGGAGAACTCAACGCTCGAATTCGTAAACGTTTACGCCAGTTTCAGCAGGCTCAAGATAAGCAAGGTATACCGCGCACATTCAATAGCCTCGAGACAGCAGTAACTACCTATCACTCCTATGCCGGTCGCCTCTTAAGCGAACATGCGATTCGATATGGCATTGATGCAGATGTGCAACCAATGGGCGAGGCAGCGCTCTGGATGTCTGCAAATAAGATCGTGCGCGAGTGGGATAACGGCGCCTTCTCAACCGATGATGCAGTCAGCACTGTTGTAAAGGATCTCTTGGGCCTTACCTCTATCGCTCTCGAACATCGTGTGGAGCTAGATGAGATCCGCGAGATTGATGAGCGTGTATTGCACGAGCTCTCCATGATGACAGGAGCTACTAATGAGGAGACACGTCGAGTAGCAAAAGTTCTTGGTCAGCGCATCGCTATGTTGCCGATGGTGAAAGCATTTATTGAAGCGCGTCGTCAATCAGGTGAACTCTCCTTCGACGATCAAATTTCACTAGCTGCAGATATTGCAGTCAACTTCCCAGATGTGGGTGCACTCGAGCGCGCAAAATATCCCGTCGTTCTCCTCGATGAGTATCAAGATACTTCGCAATCACAGGTGCGCATGTTGTCTGCCCTCTTTGGTGGCGGACATCCTGTTACGGCAGTTGGAGATCCTTGCCAATCTATCTACACCTGGCGCGGTGCATCTGCCGGAACAATCGGCGCATTCAATAAGAATTTTCCAAAGAGTGAAGGTTCAAAGGGAAAGAACGTTTATGAGCTGCTTACAACGTATCGAAATGATCAATCAATTCTGGCACTGGCCAATGAGATCTCTGCGAGCGTTCGTGCACTTGAAGATTTAGATGTTGCACCTCTTAAGGCTCGCAAAGGTGCAGGTAAGGGAGACCTTACTTGTGGAGTATTTGAAAACCTTGAAGCTGAAAGCCAAGCGATTGCTGATTACTTCCTGCCGCTCTGGAAAAATCCGCAGCGTTTAGAGGCAGATAGCTTAGATTCAGATGCGAAGGTTCCGAAGACATTCTCTGTCTTGGTACGAAAGCGTGCACAGATTGCACCGATTCAAGAGGCGCTGGCAAAGGTTGGAATACCTTCTGAAGTCCTTGGTTTAGGCGGGTTAGTGCACGTTCCAGAGATTGCAGACTTAGTCTCGATGCTGAAGATTCTCAATGATCCCAACTCTGGCGCAGCTCTGATGCGTCACTTAACAGGTCCTCGCATTAATTTAGGTGCTCGCGATATCGCTGCGCTCGGTCGTTACACCCGTTCCCGCTCTGAAACACATCGCACCGATAGCCGGAGCATCGTTAAGAATATTGTGGCCGGCAATCCTGATTCTGCAGAGGCTGATGATCAATTTACGGGAAGCGCCATTGATGCACTCGATGAGATAGAGAAGTGCGATAAGAAGTTATTTACTCAAGTTGGCCTGCAGCGCCTTACAACCTTTGCAGCTGATCTTCGTCGCCTACGTTCACGTGCATCGGGTCCAATCACCGATCTGATTGTAGAAATTGAGCGCTATCTAAACCTCGAGAGTGAAGTGATGTTGCGCGATGGCGGAACACACGGCCGTCGCCACCTCGATCGCTTTATGGATGAAGCTGCCAAGTTTGTTCGTAGTGGCGGATCACTCTCATCTTTCTTACAGTGGCTCGATATTGCAAGTGAAGAAGAAGGTGGTCTCAAAGCTGGTACCCCTGAGATCGATGTAAGTGTCGTACAGATTCTGACAATCCATATGGCTAAAGGTGCTGAATGGGATGTTGTTGCAGTGCCAGGTCTTGCAAAGGGAACTTTCCCTGGCGCTAATAAATCAGATCCTGACAATTGGCTTACAAACGAAAGACATATTCCATTTGATCTTCGCGGAGATGGAGCACTTCTGCCGGCTTTCTCATGGAACGCTGCAGCAACTAATGCAGAAGCAAAAGCTGCCATCGAAAAGTTTGCAACTATCTGCGTTGAATACAAGGAGCGCGAAGAGATCCGTCTTGGCTATGTAGCTATGACACGTGCCCGCACACATTTATTCTGTTCAACATCTTTCTGGCGCGATGGAGTTAGACCCGTAGCACCTTCGATTATCTTTGAGAGTGTCGAGAAGATTGCTCGCGAAGTAGGCACGGTGCTTGCCTCCCCTGAGGCGCCTGCAGATTCAGATCGAAATCCAGCAGAAAATATCGAGATAACAGCTTCTTGGCCACGTGATTCGATGGGCGATAAGCGCTCAGAGTTTGAAGCAGCAGTTGCACTCGTTACTTCAGCCCCATCGATTGATCTCAGCTCTTCCAATTCAGATTGGGCCACAGATGCTCAGGCAATCATCGCCGAATTTGAAGAGTATAAAAAAGGTTCACATGATGTGGCACTTCCACCGCGTCTATCAACATCAACTCTTATCTCACTTCACCAAGACCCTGCAGAGCTTGCCCTCAATATTCGTCGCCCAATGCCACGCGCAATGGATGAGTTCTCTCATCGCGGAACAGCCTTCCACTTATGGATTGAACGCTACTTCAACGCCAAGGTTCTCTTCGATGATGAAGATTTCGATTTACTGACTCCACTCGAAGAAGATCAAACCTTGGAAGATTTAAAGAGTAAGTGGCTCGCATCTGATTGGGCGAAGTTGCAGCCGCATGCAGTTGAAGTTCCATTTGAAACAGTTATCGCAGGTATTCTGGTTCGCGGTCGCATCGATGCTGTCTATAAGAACGGCAACAGATATGAAGTTGTTGATTGGAAGACAGGATCGAAGATTCTGGGTGAATCATCTGCAGTGCAGTTAGCTGTCTATCGATTGGCGTGGGCGAAGTTAAGTAAGGTTGCGGTCTCAGATGTATCTGCGGCATTCCATTATGTGCCCACACAAAAGACAGATCGGCGAGCAGATCTTCTTACCGAAGACCAACTCACCGATCTCTTACTTCTTAAATAGCTTTTAGATATCGAAGCGATCGAGCTCCATTACCTTGCTCCATGCAGCTGCGAAATCTGCAACAAACTTCTTCTCTGCATCAGCACTTGCGTAGACCTCTGCGAGAGCGCGAAGTTCTGAGTGAGATCCAAAGA
>JBIICC010000022.1:0-12784 GCA_044239085.1 Candidatus Planktophila sp. | reverse complement strand
AAGTACAACACAATGTCACGCCTTGCACCCGATGTTCAGGTGCGCAGAATTCAATCGCTATTGCAGCGAAAAGGTTTTGGATTTTCAATCATCTCTCGAGTACTTCGCGAGCTCGATCTATCAGAGCGCTAAGTTATTTAACTTGCTTTAAATGCTCTGTAAGACGTTCTGCTGTTGCAACAACCGCTGCGGCATGTAAACGCCCTGGTTGCCGTCCTAAGCGCTCGATGGGACCGCTAATTGAGACAGCAGCTATTACTTTTCCATTGGGACCACGTACGGGTGCAGAAACTGATGCAACGCCAGCTTCGCGTTCACCGACAGATTGAGCCCAGCCGCGACGACGATCTGCCGCCAAATGAGCTGCTGTGTAACGCGCATTCTTAAGCCCGCGATGAATCTTCTCGGAATCTTCCCAAGCCATTAAAATTTGTGCAGCAGAACCCGCCTGCATTGTGAGCGCTGCACCGATTGGTACAGAGTCGCGAAGTCCAGATAAACGCTCTGCAACTGCAACACAGATTCGGATATCTCCTTGACGGCGATACAACTGCGCTGATTCACCGGTTGCATCGCGAAGTGCGGCAAGAGCAGGTGCGGCAGCTGCGATAAGTCGATCTTCGCCGGCAGCAGCAGCGAGTTCAGATGAGCGAGGACCAATAATGAAGCGGCCATTGAGATCGCGGCCAACAAGTCTGTGGAATTCAAGGGCGACAGCTAAGCGGTGGGCGGTAGGCCGAGCGATGCCGGTAGCAGCAACGAGTTCAGCGAGGGAGTGAGGGCCCGATTCGAGGGTAGCCAAGATGCTTACGGCTTTATCTAAGACGCCGACTCCGCTATTCTTATCCACGGATTGATATTAGCATCCCACCTGATGAGATGCAATAATTTATATGAATCAATGAAGTACGACTGAAGGAGCACCAAGCTGATGGGTAAGACACTTGCGGAGAAGATTTGGGAAGACCATATCGTTCGTTCAGCAGAAGGAGAACCAGACCTTCTCTATATCGACCTGCAACTTATCCATGAAGTTACAAGTGCGCAGGCATTTGATGGCCTTCGTCTTGCAGGGCGCAAGGTGCGTCGCCCAGATCTAACTATTGCTACAGAAGATCACAACACACCCACCATCGATATTTTGAAGCCAATCGCCGATCCAGTTTCAAAGCTACAGATCGATACCTTGCGCAATAATGCTAAAGAGTTTGGAATTCGTATCCACTCATTAGGCGATGCCGATCAAGGCGTTGTGCACGTTGTGGGGCCACAGCTTGGAATCACGCAACCAGGCATGACAATCGTCTGCGGCGATTCACATACATCTACACATGGTGCATTTGGCGCAATCGCATTCGGTATTGGTACATCAGAAGTTGAACATGTACTTGCAACACAGACACTTCCTTCAAGTCGCCCAAAGACTATGGCAATCAACGTTGAAGGAACTCTCAAGACCGGTGTTACAGCTAAGGATATTATCCTTGCAATCATCGCCCAGATTGGTACTGGCGGGGGACAGGGTTACATCATCGAATACCGTGGCTCTGCAATTCGCGCACTTTCTATGGAAGGTCGCATGACAATTTGCAATATGTCTATCGAAGCAGGTGCACGTGCTGGACTTATTGCACCAGATCAGACAACTTTTGATTACATCAAGGGCAAGCCACATGCCCCAGAAGATTTCGCCGCTGCACAGAGCTATTGGGAGACACTCTTTACCGATGCTGATGCAAAGTTCGATGTTGAAATCACCCTGAATGCAGATGAGCTAGAACCATTTGTTACATGGGGAACTAACCCAGGACAGGGACTTCCACTTAACTCATCAGTTCCAAACCCTGCAGATTTTGCAGATTCAGAAGAACGTGGAGCAGCAGAGCGCGCCCTTGTTTATATGGGTCTTGAAGCAGGAACACCTCTGAAGAAGATAGCTATCGATACTGTTTTCTTGGGCTCTTGCACCAATGGTCGCATTGAAGATTTGCGTGCCGCCGCTGCAGTTCTAGAAGGCAAGAAGATTGCACCGAAACTTCGCATGCTTGTTGTACCTGGCTCTGAGCGAGTCCGTCAGCAAGCGATGAAGGAAGGTCTAGATAAGGTCTTTATCGATGCAGGAGCTGAATGGCGTAATGCAGGATGCTCAATGTGTCTTGGTATGAATCCAGATCAACTTGCCGTGGGCGAGCGTTCTGCTTCAACATCAAATAGAAACTTCGAAGGTCGCCAAGGTAAGGGTGGACGTACACACCTTGTCAGCCCACTTGTTGCAGCAGCAACAGCTATCCGCGGCACACTTTCATCACCGGCAGATTTGTAAGAGGGGGATAACACATCATGGAAAAATTCATTAGCCACACAGGCGCAGGTGTTCCTCTTCGTCGCAGCAATGTCGATACCGACCAGATCATTCCCGCTGTCTACCTCAAGCGCGTTACTCGTAGCGGTTTTGAAGATGGCCTCTTTAGCGCATGGCGCAGCGACCCTGAATTTGTACTCAATAAAGAAGAGTTTAAGAACGGCACAGTTCTGGTTGCAGGTCCTGAATTCGGGACCGGTTCATCCCGCGAGCACGCTGTCTGGGCCCTTCAGAACTATGGCTTCAAAGCAGTTATCTCTAGCCGCTTTGCAGATATCTTCCGTGGCAATTCACTCAAGGGTGGCCTATTAACCGTCATCTTGCCTCAGGATGCCGTTGAAGCGCTCTGGGTTGCAATTGAGAGCGATCCATCTACTTCAATTACCGTTGATCTCGATTCAAGAACCGTTTCTTACAAGGATGTCACAGTTGCCTTTGAACTCGATGATTACACCCGCTGGCGCCTGATGGAAGGCCTCGATGACATCGGTCTAACGCTGAAGCAGACTGATTCAATCGATGCTTTTGAAGCAAAGCGCCCTGCATATAAGCCAACGACGCTACCAATCCGAATCTAAATCTCTCTCGGCGGTAAAAAGTAAGCGTAAATCAAGGCTTTCTCCACTAGGGTGAGTCAGTTATGTAAAACTCTCAATAAGAGAATGAGAGTTTTTTACGCGTAAATACTGCAATTTTACTGAAAATATTTCGTTGCGACACGCGCATTGAATAACGCTCTCACCCCTAAGTTAGGTTTAAGTTTTACTCAGTTAAGCAAAAGCTTAATTTTTACGCGTAAAGAAACGAAATTAAGGGGATATCGAATGAATAAGGCCCAGTTCATCGCTGCGTTGGCCCCACACTTCAACGGCAGCAAGAAAGATGCAGCACACGCTGTAGATGTAGTTTTTGACACAATCGTTCGTAACATGTCTGCAGGTAACGACGTGATGATCAACGATTTCGGTAAGTTCAAGAAGGTTGATCGCAAAGCACGTATGGGTCGCAACCCATTCACAGGCGAGACAATCAAGATCAAGGCTTCAAAGAAGGCACGTTTCCTTCCTGCAAAGGCACTTAAGGAAATCATCGCCGGAGATCGCAAGCTTGGTCCAGCACCAAAGCCAGAAGTTAAGGCAGTTGCAAAGCCAGTAGCAAAGAAGGCTGCTAAGAAGGCTCCTGCTAAGAAGAAGTCAGCTGCTAAGAAGAAGCCAGCTGCTAAGAAGAAGTCAGCTGCTAAGAAGAAGCCAGCAAAGAAGGCTGCTAAGAAGCGTTAATTCTTAGAACTTTAGTAGAGAAGGAGCCTTGCGAAAGCAAGGCTCCTTCTTTCTTTTCTAGATAGAATTTCACACATGCCAGAGTTCAAGGTTTCTTACGCGCCACCGCGTGGATACCCACTTGGAACTAATCTCACCTTCAAGATCTGCGCGGGAATTCTGATTCCTATATTCAATCTCTTTATGAGTAGAGATTGGAAGGGCGCCGAGAATATTCCAGCAAATGGTCGAGTAATCGTTGCAAGTAATCACATGTCTTATCTCGATGTCTTAGTCTTTACCCAATTTCTCTTTCGCAATGGGCGAGCTCCTCGCTACCTTGGAAAATCTGGTGTCTTTAGAGTTCCAGTAATTGGCAGAATTCTTTTGGCAGCGGGGCAAGTTCCAGTTGAACGCGAAAGTTCAGATGCAAAGAAGGCGGTAGATCACGCCAAAATTTTGCTCGAAGCAGGACATATGTTGGGGGTATACCCAGAAGGCACCCTAACTCGCGATCCACATATGTGGCCGATGATTGCTAAGACCGGTTGTGCACGTCTTGCTTTGCAGACCGAAACTCCCGTTATTCCTATTGCGCAGTGGGGATCTCAATTAGTTGTTCCTAATTACACAAAGAAACTCTCGCTCTTTCCACGAAAGACCATCATCATTCGAGCCGGAAAACCTGTCGACCTTTCACGGTGGAAGGGCAAACATGAGGATCCCCAAGCCCTCATTGAGGCGACAGCTGAAATCATGCGGGAAATCACCGTTCTACTCGAAGATATTCGTGGCGAGAAGCGACCTGAAGTAATCTTTGACCCGCATACATCAGATCTTCCACGTACAGGTAACTTTAAGAAGAAGAGAGCATGAGCAAAGTAACGGTATTCGGAGCAGGCGCATGGGGTTCAACTATGGCGCAGGTTTTAAGTGATGCAGGAAATGATGTTCTCTTGTGGGGACGTAGCCCAGAAGTCATCACTGAGATCAATACTCTTCACACCAATAAGAAGTATCTCGGCAACCATGTTCTGCCTGAGACTCTCGTTGCAACCAATAGCCTCGATGATGCCTTCGCTTTCTCAGAAGTTTACGTCCTAGCAATTCCTGCGCAGCAAATCAGAGCAACTCTTGAAGAGTGGAAATCTCGCTTCTCAGAGACGTGCACCATCGTCAGTACCCTCAAAGGCATCGAGATCAGCACTCAGATGCGTATGACTGAGGTAATTATCGACGTTATTGGAATGCATAAGATTGCAATCATCACTGGACCAAACCTTGCCGATGAACTCGTTCTGCGCCAACCTGCTGGCGCTGTCGCAGCTGCAGCTTCTCTGGAGCTTGCAGATCAAATCAGAGATTTATTCCGCACTCCTTACTATCGTGTCTATACATCGGTGGATGTTCAAGGCTGCGAGTTAGCCGGCGCAATTAAGAGCGTTATCGCACTCGCTGTTGGTCTCTCAATTGGTATGGGTTACGGCGAGAACACTCAGGCGATGCTCATTACACGTGGACTCAATGAGGTAGCTCGCCTTTGTGCAGCACATGGATCTGATCCGCTATCTGCAGCTGGTCTTGCTGGAATGGGTGACCTCGTAGCAAGTTGCGGTTCTCCACTTTCACGTAACCGCACATTCGGTGAATTTATTGGCCGCACAGGTTCAATTGCAGAAGCGCGTAAGCAGATGTCGAAGACTGTCGAAGGTGTCGCATCATCGAGCGCTGTTCTTGAAATCGCGCATCGAGTGGGCATCGAAGTTCCTGTTATTGAAGCGGTTGCAGATATCGTCAGCGAGAAGTTATCGCCGCAAGATGCGTTGCAAAGACTTATGGAGATTACAACCAAGGCTGAAAACTTCATTCGATGACTAAGCGCGTTGCAATTATCTGTGGTGGGCGAAGCAGCGAGCACGAAATCTCATGCATCTCTGCAGGTGGCGTAATTGCTGCGATAGATCGCACTCTCTATGAACCACTCTTGATTGGCATTACAAAAGATGGTTCCTGGGTTCTCATCCCCGAGGGCCATTCAATGCAGATTAAAGATGGAGTTCTTCCAGTGGTTCCAGCTGGCGCTACAAAAGTAATTGCTGATGTCTCTGGCTTCTCGGCTGAAGGTAAATCACTCAATATTGATTTGGTTTTCCCCCTGCTCCATGGCCCATATGGTGAAGATGGAACAATCCAGGGACTTCTTGAGATGGCGGATATCGCCTATGTGGGTTCAGGTGTACTTGCATCTGCAGTGGCCATGGATAAATCCTTTGCTAAGCCAATCTTTGCATCGCACGGAATGCAGACTGCACCAGGAATCGTCGTAAAGAAATCAGAGTGGCAGAGCGATAAGGCATCTATCACCAAGGCAGTTGAGGCTCTGGGCCTTCCAGTATTTGTAAAACCTGCACGTGGGGGATCATCACGCGGTACAACAAAAGTTAAATCGCTAGACGCTCTTGCTGCAGCAATATCAGAGGCTCATCAATTCGATTCAAAAGCGATGATTGAAAAGGCTATCGTTGGCGCAGAAATCGAATGTGCAGTCCTTGAAATAGATGGCCTGCCACAAGCATCAGTAGTCGGTCAGATTCACATCGATAGCAAGTTCGAATTCTATGATTTTGAAGCTAAGTACTTAGATGGTGCGACCTCGATTGAACTTTCCGCGCCAATTTCGAAGGCGTCGGCTGATGAGATCAAGGCAAGTGCCATAAAGGCGTTTAGAGCTTTGGGTTGTGCGGGCCTTGCGCGAGTAGATTTCTTTCTCACGCCAAGTGGCGAGGTAATTATCAATGAGCTCAACACAATGCCTGGTTTTACCGCGACTTCAGTCTTTCCAAAGATGTGGGCAGCATCCGGTGTTGATTATTCGAAGGTAATCACATACTTGCTCAAGAGCGCAGAAGCGAGAAGTAATAGCGTTCTGAGTTAATTAGTTCTAGATTAATTCGTTACGGGACAAGTCAAAGTGCGAGTAATGCCCGGAACAGCTTGAACCTTTGAAAGTATTGCGCGTCCGAACTCTTCCATTGATGGCGCCTCTGCACGCATGATTACATCGTATGGACCAGTGACACCTTCAGCGAGAGATACGCCTGGAATCTCTTTAATCGCGCTTGCGACAGATGAGGCTTTACCAACCTCTGTTTGAATCAAAATATAGGCCTGTACAGACATGAGAGTTCCTTTCGCTTCGCCCTAACGCTATCTCATGTCCTAGGCTTATGGCTATGGGGTTTAGCGAAGCAGATGTGATTTCAGCGCTAAAGAAAGTTTTTGTAACTGCCAATCCCCGAGTTCTTGTTGGCATTGGCGATGATGCAGCCGTCGTAAAGGGCGATGCGCAACAGGTTATTACAACTGATATGGCTATCGCCGAAGTTCACTTTAAAACCGAGTGGAGCTCCGCCTTTGATATCGGCAGAAAGATCACAGCGGCAAATATCGCCGATGTTCTCTCGATGGGTGCACGTTGCGATTATCTAGTGGCAGCGGTCTCGTTGACGGGCAACGAAGAGCTGGCATGGATTGAAAATTTGGCACGTGGAATGAAAGATGAAGCAGATCGAGCAGGCGCGGCAATTGTTGGCGGAGATATCGCTCGTTCTTCAGTAATCACGATTGCAATGACAGCTATTGGTCATACAGCCCACCCCATTCTCAGAAGTGGTGCTCGTGTAGGCGATGACATCTTTATCTCATCGCTACCAGGATGGTCTGCAGCTGGACTTGAACTTCTCACCAAGGAGATTTCGCTCAATTCTTCCATCGCCGATAAAGCGCTCTCAGAATTCTCGGCGCCATCACTTGATTACGAAGTCAATTTTCTCCAAGCCACATCCATGGCCGATATCAGCGATTCACTGTTGATTCAGGTGCAACAAGTGGCAGAGGCATCGGGTGTTTGCTTCGATCTTGATACCGAGCTAATTTCACAATGTGCAGAGTTCCAAGAGCTCAGCGCATTAGCGCAGGAAGTTAACTCCGATATCTGGAGCTGGGTGTTAGCAGGCGGTGAGGATCATGTTTTCCTCGCCACAGGCAAAGATTTACCTGGAATCCGCATCGGAACAGTCGTTGAAGGTTCTGGCATTAGGGGAGTAGAGATAAAAAAGGCCCCAGTTTCCTGGAGCCATTTTTAGTTGAACTTAAAAATTAACGAGTTACTTTTCCAGCCTTAAGGCATGAAGTACATACGTTCTGACGCTTTGATGCGCCAGCGACAATTGTCTTAACGCGCTGAATATTTGGATTCCAGCGACGACGTGTCTTCACCTGTGAGTGTGAAACGTTATTGCCAAAGCTTGGTCCCTTGCCACAGATGTCGCATGAAGATGCCATGGGTGGTTCTCCTTCTAGATTTACCTCAGTTTGAGTCGCCAACCTGAGCAGGGCGAAAGAGTATCAAGAGGGGGCGCCTTAGGGCTAATCCACTCGGGAGGTAGGTCATATCGCTACCAAATTCCTTCAAAGCGAGAGAATAGAGCCATGGCCACCCTGGACTCAAAGCTCGTAGGAGTTTTGGGTGACCGGACCACAAAGGTGCTTAAAGATTTATTCGGCTATCACACCGTTGGCGATCTTCTCCATCACTATCCACGACGTTACTTAGTCCGTGGAGAATTATCAGATATCTCGGAACTCAATGAGGGCGATGAAGTAACAATTCTCGCTGAAGTCTTTAGCGCTAGTAGCAGACGTCTTCAGGGGCGTAAA
The DNA here is from genome assembly GCA_044239085.1 of Candidatus Planktophila sp. Lineage (GTDB taxonomy): Bacteria > Actinomycetota > Actinomycetes > Nanopelagicales > Nanopelagicaceae > Planktophila. The sequence goes on along the minus strand of JBIICC010000022.1, from coordinate 4,447 downwards.
GGAAATATTCTTGAGGTAATCGTTACTGATGGCACAGCGAAGTTATCGCTTACATTCTTCAATCAAGCCTGGCGAGAGAAAGATTTAAAGGTTGGCAAGCAAGGCCTCTTCGCAGGAAAAATTGGAGTCTTTAATGGCAAGCGTCAGTTAGCTCACCCGGATTATGAACTTATAGCCGATGGCAATGATGTCGATGCCGCAGTAGAAAGTTTTGCTGGCAAGTACCTTCCGATGTACCCAGCTAGTTCCAAGATGCCTTCATGGAAGATTGCACAGTGCATTGAACTCGCTCTAGGTGCTCTCGATGAAGTTCCAGATTTCTTACCCGATTGGATTCGTGAGAAGTATGGATACCCAACTCTGCATCAAGCACTTGCACAGCTTCATAATCCAGTAGATCTCGATAGCGCAGAGAAGTCTCGACAGAGACTGACATTTGATGAAGCCTTCTTACTGCAACTGCTGCTACTTACGCGCAGAAAAGAGCTCAAGGGTCTCGATGCTGTTGCTCGCCCGGTGAAGAGAGATGGTTTGCTCGCAGAATTTGATAAGTCGCTCCCATTTGAGCTAACTGCAGGGCAGAAAGCAGTCTCTGCCGAGATTGAAGGTGATTTATCTCAGCCACATCCCATGAATCGATTGCTACAAGGTGAAGTCGGTTCTGGAAAAACTATTGTGGCCTTAAGAGCGATGCTCACAGTTGTTGATAATGGTGGCCAGGCTGCACTTCTTGCACCAACTGAAGTTCTTGCAGCTCAACATCTGCGAACAATTGAAAAGCTGCTTGGCCCGCTTGCCCAAGGTGGAATGCTCGGGGGAGCAGAGAGCTCAACGCAGGTTACTTTGATTACAGGTTCACAGAGCGCGGCAGCACGTAAAGATGCTCTCGCTTTAGCTGCATCAGGTGCTGCAGGAATTGTGATTGGCACCCATGCACTTCTGGGTGAGAGCGTTGACTTTCACGATCTAGGTTTAATTGTTGTTGATGAGCAACATCGCTTTGGCGTTGAACAGCGCGATGCGCTGAAGAGTAAAGCGATCACTCCGCCTCACTTACTTGTTATGACTGCGACACCGATTCCACGTACAGTTGCGATGACAGTATTTGGCGATCTCGATGTTTCAACTCTGCGCGAACTTCCACTAGGAAGACAACCGATAACTACTCACGTTATTCCAGTTCTTGAGAAGCCCGCATTCTTGGAACGTGCATGGCAGCGAATCCGCGAAGAAGTAGCACTGGGACATCAGGCCTACGTTGTTGCTCCTCGTATTTCAGCTGGAACATCAGAAGATGCTGATATCGACTTTCTCATGGGAGAAAGTTCAGTGGTGCTCGCATCTGTTGAGGAGCTTGGGCCCGAACTACAGAGTGGGGGCTTACAAGGTCTTCGGATAGCACCTCTTCATGGAAGGCAGAGTTCTGAAGTTAAAGATTCAACGATGCTGGCCTTTACCAATAAAGAGCTCGATGTACTGATCTCAACAACTGTTATTGAGGTCGGAGTCGACGTTCCCAATGCAACAGTTATGGTGATTATGGATGCAGATCGCTTTGGCGTATCTCAACTACACCAACTACGCGGTCGCGTAGGGCGCGGAACTTCTCCAGGTCTCTGCCTTCTGGTTACTTCTACGCCAGCAGAATCACCAGCGCGTGAACGTCTAGATGCTGTAGCTGGAACTGTCGATGGATTTGAACTTTCTCGAATAGATCTCGAGCAACGTCGTGAAGGAGATGTATTGGGTGCAAGTCAATCTGGTTCACGTTCGCACTTGAGGTTACTTCGAGTCCTTCGTGATGAGTCGATGATTGAGCAGGCACGAGAAGATGCCTCTACAATTCTTGAAGGAGATATAAAGAGCCATTCATTATTAGAAGCTGAACTTGCACAAATCCAGAGCGATGCAGCAGCAGAATATATAGATAAGTCGTAAGGAAGGCGTAAGTTAATGAGAATCATTGCTGGGCGCGCAAAAGGGCGAAGTATCGATGCCGTGGCAAGTGCCACGCGTCCGACCTCTGACCGCGCTCGAGAAGCGCTCTTCTCAACGCTTGCATCTGAGTTCGGGGATTTTGATGGACTACACGTCCTCGATCTTTATGCCGGAACAGGTGCAATCGCACTTGAAGCCCTTTCACGTGGTGCATCTCTGGTCCATGCTGTTGAGAAAGATGAGAGCGCAGCAAAAGCAATCGAGAAAAACTTTGAAAATCTCAAGAGTGCGCAATGCCCTGGAATTTTTCACCTCTACACAATGGGTGTGCATCGTTTCTTGCAGGATAAAGCGCAGGTGAAATACCACTTCATCTATATCGATCCACCTTATGATGTTGATGATATTGATGTCACCGAAACCTTGATTCAACTTGTAACAGGTGAATTTCTCCACCCAGAAGCCTTGATTGCTGTCGAGAGAAATAGCCGAGTACGCGAACTTTTATGGCCGGATGGATTAGAGCAGATCCGCGAAAAAAATTACGGCCAAGCAAGTATTTTCTACGGCTCACCCACGCTTAATATTGCGCAGAATGGATAACAGCTCGAATCATTGCTAGCGTTTGCACCATGAAGCGCGCTGTCTGTCCTGGATCATTTGATCCAATTACATTCGGACACCTAGATATTATCGAGCGCGCCAGCCATCAATTTGATGAAGTCATCGTTGCAGTCTTCGTGAATCGGAAGAAATCTGGCCTCTTCACCATTAAAGAGCGCATGGAGATGATCCAAGTTAATGTGGAAAAGTTTAAGAATGTCACGGTAGATACAGGAGATGGTCTCCTCGTCGAGTACTGTAAGAAGAATTCAGTTCAGGCGATAGTTAAAGGCCTTCGCGCTGTAACGGACTTTGATTATGAACTTCAAATGGCCCAGGTTCATATCCAAGCTTCAGGTGTTGAAACGATGTTTATGGCAACATCGCCTACTCACTCATTCCTCTCATCTTCTATCGTGAAGGAGCTCGCTCACTTTGGGGGAGATGTTTCATCGATGGTTCCGGCAAATGTAAATGCAGCACTCATGGCACGAGTAGGAGTATCAGAATGACAATGGATTCAATTGAGAAGCTCAACACAGCAATCACTGTTGTGGAAGAAGCACGTGGAGTTCCACTATCTGCATCCTGTGTCGTTCACAGAGGTGAGATGCTCGAGATTCTCGAAGGAGCTCGCGATGTCTTGCCTAAGGATCTCTTTTCAGCTGAAGTAATCATCTCTGATAAAGAGAAGATCATTGAAGAAGGTCGCGCATCTGCCGAGGCGATGATTGCAACCGCACGCGAGGATGTTGCACGAATGGTCGAGCAGACTGCAATAGTTCAGGCTGCCCGCGATGAGGCTCAGAGAATTCTTGATGAAGCTCGTGATGTGGCAGAGGATGAACGGCGCGAGTTGGAGGCCTACATTGATGGTCGCCTTGCAACTCTTGAAGTGATTCTTACAAAGACTATGGATGCAGTGGCACGTGGTCGCGAGCGCCTTGAAGGTGCCGACGATAAAGATGTATTAGCTCAACTCAATGCAGATAAATAAGCTGATAAGTAATTCCGTTGATGTCTAAGAAAGCTAACCCTTTTATTCTCAATACCCACGATCTACCTCGTCGTGCGGGGGAGATGAAGGAGTATCAACTAGATATTCCTGCACATGCTCGAATTGGTATTCCGCTCATTGCAGTTCCCGAGGGCGATCTTGTTGAGCTCGATATTCGACTTGAATCCGTGGCACAAGGTGTACTTGCTAGCGCAGAAATTTACGCAGTCGCTCACGGAGAATGTATTCGTTGCCTGGACCCCGTTGAAGTTGTCATCGATAGAAAGATTCAAGAGCTCTATCGCTACGAACCGACCAATGAGAAAGGTCGTAAGAAGCGTCGCGAAGATGAAGATGTCGACCTCGAAGGTGAAGAAGAGCTTCAGATGGAGGGCGACCTCATGGATCTCGAGATTCCGATTATCGATGCGATTATCTTGACCCTGCCAGTCAATCCTCTCTGTTCGGATGAGTGCCTTGGCCTCTGTCCTGATTGCGGGGAGAAGTGGGAGAAGCTTCCTGAGGGCCATGCCCATGAAGTCATCGATGCCCGCTGGTCAGGCCTCGATGGGCTGGATTTTGGCAATTCTGAGAAATAGGCGATACTTAGGTCTCTAATATTTAAGATTAAGGACGATTACCGTGCCAGTACCAAAGCGAAAAATGTCTCGTTCAAAGACACGTTCACGCCGAAGCATGTGGAAGACAACTGCTGCAGCGCTCTCAACTTGCCCACAGTGTCAGCAACCAAAGCTCAACCACGTTGCATGCCCAACATGCGGTACCTATAACCGCCGTCAGGTTCTAGAGGTCTGATCTGTACTCAAAACTTCTTGAGCAATTAGGAGTTCAACTTTCTCCAGAACTGCTTGAGTTAGCTTTTACCCACCGCTCGTTTGCATACGAGAC
>JBIICC010000102.1:0-3209 GCA_044239085.1 Candidatus Planktophila sp. | reverse complement strand
ATATCGAAGCGATCGAGCTCCATTACCTTGCTCCATGCAGCTGCGAAATCTGCAACAAACTTCTTCTCTGCATCAGCACTTGCGTAGACCTCTGCGAGAGCGCGAAGTTCTGAGTGAGATCCAAAGACGAGATCGGCTCTCGTTGCACTCCACTGAACCTTGCCATTCTTACGGCTACGTCCTTCGAAGTTGTTGGTATCACCATTCTTTGGTGCCCACTCCGTGTTGATATCGAGGATATTGACGAAGAAGTCATTTGTAAGTGACTCCTTCTCCTTTGTAAGAACGCCATCCTTTGAACCGTTGTAATTTGCGCCAAGTGCACGCAGACCGCCAACGAGTACAACCATTTCAGGTGGAGTCAGAGTAAGAAGAGCTGCCTTCTCGACGATTGCAATTTCTGCAGGACGAGTGTCTTCTGCGCCTCTGTAGTTGCGGAAACCATCTGCGATTGGCTCAAGGTATGCAAATGATGCGACATCAGTCTGCTCTTGTGTTGCATCGGTGCGACCTGGAGTAAAGCGAACCTTCGTCTTAACTCCTGCATTTGCAGCTGCCTTTTCTACAGCTGCAGTTCCGCCGAGAACGATGAGGTCTGCAAGTGAAACCTTCTTCGTTGACTTCTTATTGAAGGCGCTCTGAATCTTCTCGAGAGTTGCAAGAACTTTCTTGAGTTCCTTAGGGTTATTTGCTTCCCAGCTCTTCTGTGGTTCAAGGCGGATACGTGCACCATTGGCGCCACCGCGCTTATCTGTTCCACGGAATGTTGAGGCAGATGCCCATGCTGTGCGTGTTAGCTCTGCAATGGTGAGATCGCTCTTAAGAATCTTCTTCTTAAGTTCTTCAATCTCTGCCTTGCCGATTACCTTCTTCGAACGCGCTGGAAGTGGATCTTGCCAGATGAGTTCTTCCTTTGGAACAAGAGGTCCCAGGTAACGAGCAACTGGCCCCATGTCACGGTGTGTGAGCTTGAACCAGGCACGTGCAAATGCATCAGCAAATGCATCTTGATCTGCAGCAAAGCGACGAGAAACCTTTTCATATGCAGGATCCATACGAAGTGCGAGGTCTGTCGTAAACATCACTGGTGCATGTGTCTTACCTGAAATATGTGCATCAGGAACAGCCTTTGCAGCAGATTCATCAGTTGGAATCCACTGAGTTGCACCTGCTGGTGACTTTGTCTGCTCCCACTCGTACTTAAAGAGAGTCTTAAAGTAGGTGTTATCCCACTTCGTTGGCGTTGGAGTCCAAGCACCTTCGAGGCCGCTTGTAATTGTCTCTGCGCCATTTCCCTTACCGAATGTGTTCTTCCAGCCAAGGCCCATCTGTTCGATAGCTGCGCCTTCTGGTTCTGCCCCGACATATTTGCCAGGATCTGCAGCACCGTGTGCTTTACCGAATGTGTGACCACCTGCAATGAGTGCAACTGTCTCTTCATCATTCATCGCCATGCGAGCAAATGTTTCGCGGATATCGCGAGCAGATGCAAGTGGATCTGGATTTCCATCTGGACCTTCAGGGTTTACATAGATAAGACCCATCTGCACCGCAGCAAGTGGATTCTCTAACTCGCGAACACCGCTGTAGCGATTGTTGGCAAGCCACTCTTGCTCTTTGCCCCAGTAAGTCTCATCTGGCTCCCAGACATCAACGCGTCCGCCACCGAAACCAAATGTCTTAAGTCCCATTGATTCAATTGCACAGTTACCAACAAGGATCATGAGATCTGCCCACGATAAACGCTTGCCGTACTTCTGCTTAATTGGCCACAAGAGGCGACGTGCCTTATCGAGGTTGCCGTTATCTGGCCAGCTATTAAGTGGTGCAAAACGTTGCATACCCGCACCTGCACCACCGCGACCATCGTGTGTGCGATATGTACCAGCGCTATGCCATGCAAGGCGAATAAAGAATGGTCCGTAGTGTCCGTAATCTGCAGGCCACCACTCTTGTGATGTCGTCATTAACTCTTCAATATCTTTCTTTACCGCTTTGATATTGAGCTTTGAAAATTCTTCTGCGTAGTCAAAATCTTCATCCATTGGATCTGAGACAGGAGAGTGCTGGCGAAGAACTGATAGGTCGAGTTGGTTTGGCCACCAATCAACGTTGTATGTTCCTTCGCGATTTAACTTGCTACCTGTGTATGGGCACTTTGCTGTATCAGTCATGGTTACTCCAAATATCTTCTCTAGAGAGAGTTTGTAGCGGTAGCCCTAGAGTAATGGAACGGCAAGAAAGTGCTAATTTAAAATTTCAACAGCGAGCGGTAGATGGTCACTAATTCCAAGGTGTGAGATAACCAAGGGGTGATATTTACCTTCTCGTAACCCTTGAGCCAGGATGTAGTCGAATTGAATCTTGGCGCCCCAACTTGGGTAGGTATTCTGCTGAACAAGTGAGATCCAGTCAGATGCGATAACCGGCAGATTCTTCGGCAAGTTGAGATCGCCCATAATCACAACCCGGCACTTATTTTCTTCTCCAAGCTTGTCTGCCCATCGCTTAATTTTTTGCAACTGAGCCAGATTAAAGCCAGGAACAAAAGAGAGATGGGTATTGATAATTACCCAACCATTTTCTAGCACTGCTGCAATTGCAACTCGAGGTTCATCTCTTACATAGATAAAGCGCGGGCGACCTTTTCCTGTTTCATCACCTGGAACAACAAGTGGCATTCCAATCGGTGAATTACCAAGATTTAATCGATGCCAAGAAATTACTGGAACTTTTGAAACAATACCTATTCCATAACTCTCATGCATAAGTTCGAGATGCGAAGATCTATTGGTAATAATCTCTGGCTCATCTTTGCGAAGTGGTCTCCACTTTTCTCCAGGAGTTCCAATAACACTCGGCGCCATCGCCCAATCGCGTGCACCTAAAGTTTCTGCAATATCGCGCATCTGCGGCCGCGAATGAGATCGAGGTAAGAAGTGATCGACTTCTTGGAAGCCGTAGATATCTGAGTGGACCTGCTCATCGAGTTTCTGCATAGCGCCGACTAGATTCTCGACTGCACTCTGTAGGTCATCGGCATTTGAGGCGGGTGGGATGGCCATTCCATGCAGGAGATTCCACGAGGTGATGCGCACCCCCACACACTAGTAACCTGCACCCGTGAGCGCGATAAATCAGCACCCTTCCCGCATAGACCGCGCCGGAGATTTACGAGTTAATCAAGAGTCACTCGATCAACTCTGGAG
>JBIICC010000101.1:0-3228 GCA_044239085.1 Candidatus Planktophila sp. | reverse complement strand
TTGTCATCATCGAAGAACTCACGCGCAGTATCAGGACTTCTTACACGCGCAGGTGTTACACCTAAGTTCCATGATGTTCGCCCACTTGATGAGAAGCTCATGGTTATTACTGGTGCACAAGAGCCATCAGGTATTCCTTACCTCCCACCTATCGTTGAACGTAAGAGCTCAACAGGCGGATCACGTTCTGGCGGCGGAAATCGTCGCGGTGGTAACAGTGGTGGATACCGTGGTGGCAATAGCCGCCGTGGTCGCTAGTTAGCGGCCATAACCTCGAAGTAGGAAGTTTCCAAGGTTGTAAAGTTACTTACAATCCACGAGATTTCTAAATTTGTTAGTCGAGAATCAGTATCAACGTTAAGTTTCTGCGCGCGAGAGTCAATCTCCTGAGCCTGGGATTTTAACGATTTTAACTGAGCAATCTTCTCTTTTGAGAATTTTCTACTTGAGGACTCCTTCAATGAGGTGTCTAGCATTTGCTGAATCTTTCTCGCCTTTAACCCAAGTTTTTGGACAGACATAATCTTTGCTTTAAGTTGGGCCAGTTGTTGTGGTGATAGCGCTACAACTGGAACAGGCGCAGTGGTAGGAGTTGCTTCCACCTTTCCAATTTGGTGCCAAGTAAAGACTCCAGAGCTATTAGCTCTACAAATTAAGTTAGTACCAGAAGGTTTAATCGCAGGAAGAATCTGATCCTTATAGGCTGGGGGACATGCACCTTCTGGAATCACCTGCAGGAGTTGCACGGGAGCTGGATGTAGATAAGTAGCCGAAAAAGTTCCAGATGCTAGGCAGGATATTTCTAATCGCAGTTCAATTTCCTTGCTACCGGTATATGAAATGTAACCAAACCCATGCAATCTATCGAACCCACTTAGAGGCAAACTAACGTCAGAATATGTCGAAGGGATGCCAGGCCCATATGCGAGAGTCTTTACATCTAATCCAGACTGATCTAGCAACTTGGCGACGCAGATATCCAGTCGTTTAGTAGTAGAAAAAGTGATATTTGATTCAGCAGCGAAATAGCCACCTTCAACTGGATTCAAACTATTTGCAACCCTCTTTGCATCCGGAAAACCAACTCTGATTTCCCCCAGTGGTTCCACACTTATACTTGATGGCAATACATTCTTTACCTCAGACTTAATTATTGGTTTTTGTAGCAAGGTCAGAGTTGGAAGAAGGCTATTTGAGCTCTGCGCCCACTCTATTGTGTAGCTTTGAATAGAGTATTCGGGGCACTTGAATGTGAAGCTAAGCGGAAGATCATTCTTGGAAGAGAGATCAACTGGTATCAGATATTCCTTTTTCTGACGATAAAAAACTCCTTCGTAAGAATCTGCAACTCCCCAGTTATAAACAAGAAAACTCGCACAGTGCCCGAGGTATACATCTTCTGACAATTCGAGGCGTAGATGAGTTCCTGATTCAATAGAACTTCGCAACGTTAACGGCGTTGCTCTACTTGCGGGGAGTGCATCCCGGTCACCTTCGAGAGGCTTCTCTGAGGCAATTTCTGTCTGCTTCTCAGCTTTCTTCGCACTAGGATTAACCCAGGCCAAAGTTTTCCCAGTCTTCTTACAAATATATTTCACAGATTTAACAACCTTAGTAGCGCCATTCTTGCTACATGGTGAACCAGCTGATATCTGAGAAGCGCTTGCGGGTGACAAGGATCCCAAGATAAGGATTATCGGCAATAACTTAAGAAGTTTGAGTTTATTCATTCTAGAGAAAACCTAACAGGCTAGCGCTGCTTCTTTCGAACATTCATACCTATTTGGCGTACAAACTTTCTCGGAACGGTTGAAATAACTGCAACGAGAAGTTTGTACTGCCATCCAGGAATACTCACAGGCTTATTGGCCACCGCATCGTTCCATGATTGCTCAACTAGCTTGTCTGAGTTAAGCCACATAAATCCGGGCAAACCCTTCATCTTCATGCGACCACGCTGATGAAATTCAGTACGAGTAAAACCTGGGCAGAGCGCTGAAACCTTTACGCCGCTTGAGGCAAGTTCGGTATTGAGTGATTCAGAGAGAACAGTCAGATAAGACTTTGCCGCGCTATATGTGCCGCCCGCGATAAAGCTAGCCACAGATGAAACATTGATTACCGTTCCAGACCTTCGCTCTTTCATCTTCGGCAAAGCAACGTGCATCAAGCGCATCGGTGTTCGCACTAGGACATTGAGAAGATCTTGCTCTGCATCTAAATCACTTGCAGTAAAAGCTTTATTGATACCGAATCCCGCATTGTTAATGAGAACTTCAATCTCGTAAGTGTCGATGTACTCTTCAACACTTTTCACACCCTTCTTACTTGCAAGATCAGCTGGCAGAACAAATGTCTGCACGCCATATTTTTCGCGCAGAGATGAGGCCCGCTCATGTAAGCGAACCTCATCTCGTGCAACGAGGACAATGTTGTAACCCTTAGATGCTAGAAGTCGCGTGAAGCTCTCGCCAATACCGACAGTCGCGCCAGTTACAAGAGCCCACTGAGCCATTTAAGCCTCGATTCTCCGTGCAATTAAATCTGGATCCTCTTCGCGGATATGCCATGAAGATCCGTACTCCTTAATTAAATCAAGGAAAGGATGCGCTGGGAACCACTCAGGACCAGAAATTCCTGCAGGCTTCCAACTGCCATTGGCAATTAGTTCCATCGCAATAACTGGATTAATTGCCGTCTGCCACACAACTGCTTGATTGCCGTAGTTATCCATCGACCACTTGTTATCTACAACGTTATAGATGTAGACAGCCTTTGGCTTTCCTGATTTATCAAGACCTTTAACGAGGGTTCCTGCACAAGTCTTTCCATGCATGAGATCACCGATTGTTGCTGGGTCCGGCAAGATTGAAGCAAGTAAGTCACGTGGCGAAATCTCAACGTTTCCAACCTTTACCTTCTCTTTCTTGTCCATTCCAAGTGTGTGAATAGTTTTAAGCGTCTCAATAAATTGAGCACCAAGTCCATATTTAAATCGAACTTCCTTCGCCTTCACTTTCTGAGGAATCAGGACAACTTCTTCATGCTCAACATTGACGCATTCAACAGGCCCAATACCTTCAGGGAAATCAAATACTTCAAGCTCGCTAAATGGTTCCGTTGTATACCAACCACGGCCTTCTTCGAAGATCAATGGGGGATTGAGACACTCTTCGATAGTTGTCCAGATTGAAAATGATGGAGCAAAATCAAAGCCGTCGACGGTGA
>JBIICC010000100.1:0-3266 GCA_044239085.1 Candidatus Planktophila sp. | reverse complement strand
GCGAATCGCCCAAATCAATCCCAGTACGAGCCATACGGCAATAATGGCAAAGGTCCGGCCAGTTTCCCAATTGCCGGCTACTTCACGCGTAGCAAATGAGTCAGGAAGGAAGACTGAGCGAGCTCCTTGCGTCATCCACTTGAGAGGGAATATCGCTGCTACCTGCTGCATCCATTGTGGAAGGTCTGTGAAGATAAAGAAGACGCCACTGAAGAATTGAAGAACGATAACCACTGGCGATACGACCGCTGATGCACCGCGCCCACTCTTTGGAACATTGGAGAATGCAATTCCAAGAACTGTTGAACAAGCACTTCCCAAGACGAGCAAAGCTGCCAACAAGAGCCACTTCTCAGCAGTTACTGGAAGTTCAACGCCGAAGAATATGACTCCTGCTGCAAGCAAGAGAGCGACCTGAATCAACATGCTTAGCGTGACAAGGATTGCCTTGCCAATGAAGTAGCTGCTTGCCGGCATCGGAGTTCCACGCAAGCGCTTGAGCGTTCCGAAGTCACGTTCCATCGGAATCATGATCGCTAACTGTTGAAAACCTGTATTCACAAGGCCCGATGCGATCATCCCAGCTACAAAATATTGGCTAAAGGTGACGCCTTCAGCAATTGATTCAGAAAAAACTGAACCAAAGATTGCAAGGAGCATCAATGGAAAGAGCATCGTGAAGACAACGGATTCGCGCTGGCGCATAAATTGTTTAATCTCTAACTTGCCGCGTTCGATTCCGATGGAGATTGCGGTTGGACGTCGTAGTGTTGATTTAGGCATGAACATCTCCAATCATCTGGAGATATATATCTTCAAGCGAGGCACGCTTTACGCTGAGCTCTGGAACTTCTCCACCAAATTGAGCGGCAAGCTTCTGCACAAATTGAGTCGGTTCAGCGCTCTGGGCGGTCTTTACTTCTGCACCATCACGCCATGAAATAGTTGCAAGCGATGTAGCTCTTCCACCAAGTTGTGCGGGAGTTGAGACCTCAATAATTTGCCCACGGTTGATTACTGCAACGCGATCTGCAAGCGCCTCTGCCTCATCTAAGTAATGAGTAGTCAGAAGGATTGTTGCACCTTCATCACGTAACTTGAGGATGAGCGCCCAGAATGCGCGCCGCGCTTCAGGATCGAATCCTGTTGTTGGTTCATCCAAGAAAATTAACTCGGGATTTCCAATGATTCCAAGTGCAACATCTAAGCGACGTCGCTGACCACCCGAAAGTGTGCGACCCAGTGCACCTGCTTTCTCTGTTAGTCCTACTAATTCAATTACCTCACGTGGATCTTTAGCGCTCTTGTAGTAGTTCGCAAAGTGCGAGACTGATTCATAAACCGTCAGATCGCCTGCATCGCTTGTTGATTGGAGAACAATTCCGATTCGATCGCGCCATGCCTGTCCTGCAGCCCCCTTCGTCGCAGGATCGAAGCCGAGAACCTTTACATCGCCAGAATCTCGGTCGCGAAAGCCTTCTAGGATTTCAACTGTTGTTGTCTTGCCAGCTCCATTGGGGCCAAGGAGTGCAAAGATTTCACCTTGTTGGATGGAGAGATCGACTCCGGCAACAGCTGCATTGGTGCCATAACTCTTTCTTAGCCCCGAAACGCTGATGACTGTGCTCACATGACTATCTTGTCACATGCGCCCCAAAAGTGCGAGAAAATACATCCATGAGCCCGCGCAAGAACTATCCAAAGAATCGTCGCCCTAAGAGCGGTGATGATGGAGAGATTCATATCGCATCAAATCAAAGTTTTGAAGAAGATGAAAATGGTCTTTGGATTGTTAGAAAGCTAACTGGATCTGCTGCAAATAAACCTTATCGCTGCCCAGGCTGTGATCAATTAATTCCTATGGCAACCCCACATACAGTTGCATGGCTTGATGGAGATGAAGATAATCGCCGTCATTGGCATAATGCATGTTGGACCAAGCGAAATAATCGCGGTCCTCGTACTGAACGTACAAGAAATGCACCGCGCTATTAAAAACTAATTTTTAGCTGAGGCGACCTTTAAGAAACTTAGTTAGCGCCAGAATCAATTTATCGTTCCCAGCGGTTCTTGAGAAGCTTGTAAATGCAATCGGTAGTTGAAAACGTGCACGTACAACTGTGCGAGGATATGTAAATTCAAGAATTCCTTCTGCGCCGTGGATACGACCGTAACCACTATCTTTGACTCCACCAAAGGGAACAGAATCAACTGCTGCAAATGAGATAACAGAGTTGATTGCAACCATTCCGGTATGAAGTTGTGAAGCAATATTCTTTCCGCTCTTCTTCGACCAGACAGAAGCCCCAAGACCGTAGCGGCTTGCATTCGTTAGGCGGATAGCCTCAGCCATATCTCTCACGCGATTGATCGCGATAGTGGGCCCGAAGGTCTCATCTGTCATTGCAATTGAATCTTCGGGAACATCCGCAAAGATAACTGGCTCCACGAATGGCGCCTTCACCGAATCTGATCCGCCCATCAAGACTTTCGCCCCTCGTGCAATCGCATCATCGATATGACTTTGAATGATAGGCAACTGTTTTGGCATTGTTGTCGGACCGTACTTACCCTCGCCAGGTGCACCAGGGCGAATATCACGTGCAACTTCAAGTACCTTCTCGATGAATTGATCAGCAACTCGTTCATCGACATAGACGCGCTCTGCACCAATACATGTCTGACCTGCATTAGAGAAAGCAGACCAGACGGTGGCATCTGCTGCACGCTTGATATCAGCATCGTGAGCGACAATTACAGGGTCTTTGCCACCGCATTCAAGGACTACAGGGGTCATATGTGCGGCGCATGCAGCTGCAACTATCTTGGCGGTACGAGTCGAACCGGTGAAAGCTAACTTATCTACTCCGCTCTCGCAGAGGAATTTTCCTGTCTCGCCAAAGCCAGTTATACAGATGAAGATATCGCTTAAGAGGGTTGAATCAATAAATGATTGTGCGAGGTATCGGCCTACGCCAGGCGTGTACTCACTCGGCTTAAAGACAACTGTATTTCCTGCAGCAAGTGCATATGCAATAGAACCAAGCGGTGTAAAGACAGGATAGTTCCAGGGACCAATTACTCCGACAACACCGACAGGAGATCTCTCTACAGTTGCTGACATATTTGCCATCAATAATCCAGGTGATCTGTGCGATGTTCGCATGACGGACTCTGCATGACGTGCAGCCCATGCGATATGTCCTGCAGCAAGTGCTGCCTCTAACTTTGCATCACTGATTGGCTTTCCAGTTTCCAGTGATACA
>JBIICC010000099.1:0-3272 GCA_044239085.1 Candidatus Planktophila sp. | reverse complement strand
GCAGCTATTAAGGCAGATCTTTATGATGCGAAGAAAGTTGAGGGTCTGCGTAATTCTTTCGAAGCAGGAGTTACAGCTCTTCGTCCCGATGCAGTGATCAACGGCAAAGGTGCACCTCGACTTCCAGGAATTTCAAATATTACTTTTCCGGGCACACAGAGCGATTCACTTCTCTTGCTGATGGATTCAGAGAAAGTTTCGTGTTCAACAGGTGCAGCATGTACAGCGGGAGTTCATCGACCAAGCCATGTTTTGATGGCGATGGGACTTACCGATGTTGTATCTCAATCATCACTGCGCTTCTCATTTGGTTCAACAAATACAGCAGAAGATGTTGTCTATGCGCTCTCGGTACTTCCAACTGTTATTGAACGCGGACTTGCTGCCAACGCTGTAGGTAGAAAGTGAAGATCATCGCCGCCATGAGCGGTGGAGTCGATTCAGCAGTTGCTGCAGCTCGCGCAGTTGAGGCAGGTCACGAAGTAATTGGAGTGCACCTAGCGCTCTCATCAAATCCACAGAAGTACCGCAGCGGTGCACGAGGATGTTGCACCATCGAAGATTCACATGATGCGCGACGGGCCGCAGATGTCATTGGTATTCCTTTCTATATCTGGGATATGGCAGATGAATTTCATGAAGGTGTTGTAGAAAACTTTATGAGCGAATATGCAGCAGGACGTACTCCAAATCCATGCCTTCGTTGTAACGAGAAGATTAAATTTGCAGCAGTTCTCGATCGCGCAAAGGCGATGGGATTCGATGGCGTTGTCACAGGACACTATGCACGTACTCAAGAAACTACCGATGGCCGCACACTTCATCGCGCAGTAGATCCGCTCAAGGATCAGTCATATGTTCTTGCAGTTCTTAACCGCGAACAAATAGATGGCGCGATATTTCCATTAGGCGATACCGAGAAAGTTGATATTCGAATCGAGGCTGAAGCTCGCGGATTAGCTGTTGCGCAGAAGCCAGATAGCCACGATATTTGTTTCGTTCCATCAGGTGACAATGCAGGTTGGCTACGCGATCGTTTGGGAAGCGAAGTTGGCCCGATTGTTGATCAAGATGGCACCAAGATTGGCGAACATAAGGGCGCATACACATACACAATCGGCCAACGAAAAGGTTTAGGTCTAACCGTTCCAACGGCCGATGGCTCTCCGCGCTTTGTTCTGAAGATTGAACCTGTGACAAATACCGTTGTCGTAGGTGCGCGAGAAGATTTAGCTGTGACTTCAATGCGTGGTGAGAAGCCAATCTTCTGCGGCCCTGAAATCGGCGCTGCTCCTCTTCGCGGATTTGTTCAGGTGCGTGCACATGGCGCAGCACTGGATTGCACTTACTATCTAGATAACGGACAGCTCGTTGCAGAACTTGATTCTCCATTGCTGGGGCTTGCAACCGGCCAAGCAATGGTTATTTATGACGGCGATCGCGTTGTTGGTTCGGCGACTATCTGCGAGACAGCATGACAAACGCAGCGCGCCACCGAATTACCGAGCTCACCAATGAGATTCGTGACCATCAATTTAAATATTATGTTTTAGATGCGCCAACTATTACCGATGCACAATTCGATAAGCTCTTAAAGGAGTTACAGGCGCTCGAAGCTAAACACCCAGAACTTCTCGAACCAGATTCACCATCACTCGGCGTCGGTGGGGGATTTGCAACGACCTTTGATCAACACGATCACATCGAGAAGATGATGAGCCTTGATAACGTCTTTGATGAAGCAGAACTCAATACCTGGTTTGATCGAGTCGAAAAAGATTCACCGTCACCTGAATATCTGTGCGAGCTTAAAGTCGATGGCCTTGCTATCAATCTCTTATACGAGAACGGTCAATTGGTCCGTGCTCTAACTCGCGGCAATGGCACAACCGGTGAAGATGTCACGCTCAATGTAAAGACCATTAAGGGGTTAACTCATACATTAAAGGGCGCGAAAATTCCTTCACGGATTGAAGTTCGTGGAGAAGTCTTCTTACCTGTCGATGCATTTAATCAACTCAATGAAGAGTTAGAAGAAGCCGGCAAGCCACTCTTTGCCAATCCTCGCAACTGTGCCGCAGGTTCACTTCGTCAGAAAGATCCGCGAGTAACTGCATCACGTGCACTGGATGTAGTCGTTCATGGCGTTGGCGCAAACGATGGCGCTACTTTCGCATCGCAATCAGATGCTTATAAGCAACTGAAGGCACTGGGCTTACCAACATCTAGCCGCTTTAAAGTCTGCAAGAGCCGCAAGGAAGTTCTGGCATTCATTGAAAATTACAATATCCATCGCCACGATGTAGAGCACGAGATCGATGGCGTTGTTATCAAGGTCGATGATCTTTCCGAGCAGAAGAAGCTAGGTTTTACATCTCGCGCACCTAAGTGGGCTATCGCCTATAAGTACCCACCAGAAGAGGTAACAACAAAGCTTCTCGACATTAAGGTCAGCGTTGGACGTACGGGGCGCGTCACGCCATTTGCATTTATGGAGCCAGTCAAAGTTGCAGGTTCAACAGTTACCAATGCAACCCTGCATAACCAAGAAGAGATTGAACGTAAGGGCGTCTTAATCGGAGACACTGTCATCATCCGCAAGGCTGGCGATGTTATCCCTGAAGTACTTGGACCAGTCTTAGATAAGCGCACCGGTAAAGAGAAGGCATTTGTAATGCCAACTCACTGCCCAGAATGTGCAACAGAGCTACGTGCAATTACCGAAGGCGATGTTGATATTCGTTGCCCAAATACGCGCAGCTGTCCGGCGCAGCTTCGTGAACGCATTTACTACATCGGCTCTCGTGCAGCGTTGGATATCGATGTCTTGGGCTATGAAGCAGCAGTTGCTCTGCTTGCCGACAAGATCATCATCGATGAGGCAGATATCTTCTCGCTCACCGAATCAAAGTTAATGAAGTCACAATTCTTCACTAAGAAAGATGGCGAGAAAGGTAAGAATCTAGAGAAGTTACTTGAAGCGCTCGAGACAGCGAAGAGCCGTCCACTGTGGCGAACAATTGTTGCGCTCTCCATTCGCCATGTAGGTCCAACCGCCGCCCAAGCACTTGCAACAAATTTGGGCAGCATGGATGCAATTTCAAAGGCATCCGTTGAAACTTTAGCTGAGATTGATGGCCTTGGAGATGTGATTGCGCAATCTGTTGTTGAATGGTTTGACGTTGATTGGCACCAGAGAATTATCGAAGAGTGGAGTAAAGCTGGCGTAAGTATGGTTAATCAGAAAGCTGCAGATCTTCCACAAACTCTTG
>JBIICC010000003.1:0-46229 GCA_044239085.1 Candidatus Planktophila sp. | reverse complement strand
TTGTAACTTGGAGTAAATGAAGATCTCAGTGGATATGTTCTCGTAGACGCAAGGCCAGCAGCCATCGCAGAATCAACTGTAGGTGACCATTGCACAACAGCATTTCCCTCAATATCGATACCACGACGACCGGCGCGACCAGTGAGCTGGGTGTACTCCCCTGGTGTAATTGATACGTGGCCTTCACCATTCCATTTTGTTAACTTCTCAAGTACAACAGTTCGAGCAGGCATGTTAATTCCAAGAGCAAGGGTCTCTGTCGCAAAGACAGCTTTAACCAGTCCCCGCTTAAATAAATCTTCGACAGCTCCTTTAAAGCTGGGAAGCAATCCAGCATGGTGGGCGGCGATTCCCCGCTCTAACGCTGTCATCCAATCGCGATAGCCCAAAACTTCGAGATCTTCCTCTGCCAAATTCTGGGTGTACTTCTGAGCGGTGGCCACGATCTCAATGCGCTCTTCCGTGGTGGTTAACTTCACGCCCTCATTGAGACATTGCTTAACAGCTGCGTCACATCCTGCTCTGGAGAAGATGAATGTGATTGCGGGTAACAAATTCTCTCTCTGCAACTTCTCGATAATTTCAGCTCGTGACAGGCGACTCTCGTTCTCATTGAAACGCTCACGACGATGGCGAGGAACCTTGTTTCGACGCATCGCCTCGCGCTCTGCAGCGAGTATCTCGGGGTTCACTCTTCCTGGCTCACTGAAGAGATCAATCATTCGATCGCCAATAAGGAAGTGTTGATAGAGCGGAATGGGCCTTATTTCACTGACGATGACCTCAGTTGAACCTCTGACCTCTCCAAGCCATTCACCAAACTCTTCAGCGTTGGAGACTGTCGCCGATAGCGAGATGACCTGAACGCTCTCCATAAGATGAATTAAAACTTCTTCCCAGACAGCTCCTCGAAATTTATCTGCGAGGTAATGAACTTCGTCCATCACCACTGAGCCTAGATTCTTAAGTGTCGAAGAATTGGCGTACAACATATTTCTTAAAACTTCAGTTGTCATAACTAAGATATCGGCCTCGGAGTTGGTATTGGTATCTCCGGTCAGTAGCCCGACTCGATCTTCACCAAATCGATCTTGAAATTCAGCAAATTTCTGGTTCGAGAGAGCTTTTATCGGGGTCGTATAAAAACATTTCTTACCTTGGGCAAGTGCGCTAAATGCGGCAAATTCGCCCACGACAGTCTTTCCAGCACCCGTAGGCGCTGCAACTAAGACCCCTTTGCCATCTTCAACGGCTTGACAGGCGAGAATCTGAAACTCATCAAATCCAAAGTCGAATTGCTCGATAAATTGTGTTGTGAGCGGATGTTGCCCCCGCTTCTTCGCCGCCGCATATTGTTCTGCCGGCGTCGTCATAGGGCCCATGTTAGTCCAGCAGATGCAATACATTCTGCTGAAACTGGGGCGCGACCAATGCGCTCTCCATCGGCATATGCCACCGCATCGGCAGATATCGATATCTTCTGAGTGCGATAGGTCTTCACCGCTGGATGGCTTAAATGAGAACCAGAGAAAACCTTCGGAAAGACCTTTAAGAATTCGAGTTTGCTTACCGGCTCAAGAATCATGACATCGAATAGACCATCATTTATCTGTGCGTGAGGACAGACAAGCATTCCACCACCGTATGAGCGACCATTTCCAACTGCAATCAACATGGCCTCTGTCGTAATCGTCATTGAATCCATGGTGATTTGATACTCAATCGGATTAAATCTAGGGAGCTCGAGGGCAATTGCAACGTTATATCTCTGTGGTCCTTGTGGCCAACTCAAACGATTAGCACGTTCGTTGACAATCGAATCGAAGCCAGTAGAGAGGATTGCTGCGAACCATTCTGAATCAACATTTCCAAGATCTATTTCAGATGGTGGAGTGGAAAGTATTCGCTCGAGATAGCCATTTAAATCTGTCAGTGACCATCCAAGAGTTCTTACGATGTCATTCCCTGTTCCCGCGGGAATGACCGCAAATGGAATCCTTCGTGATACCGCAACTTGCAAAACCAGATGAGCTAAACCATCTCCCCCGATAGAGATAATTCCTTGAAACTCTCTAGTGTCTACCGTAACTTCAAGTTCGCGTCGCAGAGAGTGAGCGCTATCTGCTGAAAGGACTTGGTACTCAATATCTTTGCTTGAGAGTAAATTTGTAACTTTCTGTGCGAAGAGCGCACCTTTGCCTTGACCCGAAGATGGGTTGATAACGACGAGCCACATTACCTAGAGCGTTTCGCTCTTACGTGCTCTTCTTCGATCGTTGAACAGGGCGAATACTCCTGAAAACAGATAAAGGAGGATGAGCGGTACTGCAAGTGCCATCATAGAGAGTGGATCTGCAGTTGGAGAAAATGCAGCGACAAAGAGGGTTATTCCAAAAACCCACCCGCGCCAAGGTTTCAATATCGCCTTACC
Organism: Candidatus Planktophila sp.; assembly: GCA_044239085.1. GTDB lineage: Bacteria > Actinomycetota > Actinomycetes > Nanopelagicales > Nanopelagicaceae > Planktophila. The sequence continues at coordinate 43,798 of JBIICC010000003.1, read as the reverse complement.
TGATAAAAAACCAATGAGGTTGAAGGTTATAAGGAAAACTGGAAGTTCAAAGGCGATACCGAAGAGAAGAATCGCTCGCATAACAAAATCTAGATAATCATCGAACTTAACCAAGTTATTTAGAGCATCGGGTGTAAATCCGAAGAGTACCTCTACTGCGATAGGAAGGATGGTGTAACCAAGAAACGCACCGGCTGCAAAGAATGGGGTCGCAGCGATGATGAAGAAAATTGAATTTCTCTTCTCCTTTCGATGCAGGGCAGGGGCAATAAATGCCCACAGTTGATATAGCCAAACGGGAGCAGCGACAATAATTCCTGAAAGAATCGCGACTTTAATCTGGAGATTAAGAGGACCTAAAACGCCGCTGATGTATAGAGCACCACAACTTTCAGCCCCTGTTTCCTGCGCAAACTTTAAATCGCAAACTGGTTTAGCGAGTTGGGTAATAATATCGTTGTAGAAGAACCAAGTTACTGTAGTCGCTAGAGCTATGACAAGCGTTGACTTGAACAATCTGGAGCGCAGCTCACGGAGATGTTCAATCAGTGGCATACGACCGCCAGTGGAGGCCGACATTCTAAATTTCTACTTTTCTACGGAGTCAGGATCTTTATCTTCAGGTTTCTTTTCAGCTACAGCTTTCTTGTCATCGTCTTTCATGTCTTTCATCTCGCTCTTGAAGATTCGCATCGATTTAGCAAGCGAGCGAGCTGAGTCAGGAAGTCGCTTAGCTCCGAAGAGGACGAGAACGACAATAAGGACCAGGAGAATGTGGCTTGGTTCGCGTAGAAACATGACCGAATAATATCCCATATGGGGGCTTTCAGCGATACTGGTCGCGAACTGCCTTCGTTAATCTGAGAAGTTCCTGGCGCAAATTCAGGGGTTCGAGTATCTCCAACTCGCCCCGAGATGCGATGACCTCACGAATTAACCACCTAGGGCTGAAGATCTCGACCTCAAATTCGCCATCACCTAGCTCCGTATAGGTGGAGAAGGTCTCCTTGAAATGGCGAGAATTTCCATGAACCTTTACTTTGGCAATAATGGTCTCAGAATTGGCTGTGGCCTCTTCCGGAGCCTCTCTCTCTGATTCAAGCACTTCAGCAGTTGAGATCCGGTCTAGCCTGAAGGATCTCTTTGCATTAGCAGTAGAACAGAAGGCGATGAGAAAATCATGACCCTCGCGTCGAATCTTCTCGATGGGAACAACAAGCCGAGAGGAGTGCTTATCCTCTGCAACAGAGTGATAATCAATTTGAAGATTCTTACGGGCGCTGATCGCGCTGTCGATAGCTGTGATGAGAGAAGCCTTAATACCCGCACTCGCTGCAACAACGGAGGATAACCCTGGAGTTAGCGTTGATTTAATCGATTCAATCTCGCTGATGAGGTCGGGTCGTTTATCTCCAAACTCATCTTTGAGAAGCTCTAGACCAAGAATAATTGAGAGGCTCTCCTGGGTTGATAGCGAACGAACGATATTGATTGCTTGTGCATTTCTGATGTAAACAAAACCAGATTCAAACTCGAGTTCAATCAGATCAAAACGGGATTCGCCACACATCCAAAGTGTATTGAGGTCTGAGAGAGTTTCTTCTCGCGTAATTTTGAAGTCTGAAGATAACTTCTCTATTGATACGCCCTGATTTGCGTATAGATACGGGACTAAATCCAGAAGACGTGAAGCCTTCTCCATTGGGGTCACTCTGTTAACCATGAGCGTTCTCAATTCGATCTAAGGATAATGCGACCTTTTCACGAAGTTCAGCTGGTTCAACTATCAGAACATCATCACCATGCCACAGCAAATCACGAAGCAGCTGATCGGTGCTTGCATACGAGTATTCGACAATGTCCCAATCCTCTTCTGAAGAGATCTCAGTTGCGAATCTTCTGAGCGAGTAGGCCTTATCGGTGCGAAGCTTTAATCGGCAGCGCTGATTTCGAGCTTGCGACTTGAGAAGTTCGGACATGCTGAAATCAGCCGGAACTTCATAGGAACCTGCTCTGCCTTGCTCTTTGACCGTTGAAGAGAATCTATCCAATCTAAAGAGACGAACTTCCCTCTTTGCGAGATCATTTCCAGCCACATACCAATAGCCATTCTTTGTACCCACGCCGTATGGTTCTAACGCTCGTTCTTCTGACATAGCGTCGCGGTTTATATATGAAAAGGAAATTGTCCTCTTTGCTGAGATTGCATCGATAATATGAGTGAGGTTCTCATCAGATACATCAACGCTTTGTGCGGTCAGTTCAAGCCCTTCAGAGTCACTTTCGATTCCTAGCGATTTCAATTTCACGAGAGCAGAGTTGGCCTGGGATGAGAGAACCGCACCTCGCCACATTTGTGTTGCAAGAGAGATTAGAGAAAGTTGGTTGACGCTTAAGCTCGAGATCTGAATCTGATACTTCTCAGGGCGAATTCGATAGCCCACTTCATCTTCAAAGAGCGGATCAAAGGAACCCACTTCAATCTCAATGCCTAGGTTTCGAAGTTCTTCCTTATCTCGCTCAAACATTCTCTCTTTTGCATCGACATCACCGTTATAGCCATCAATTGACCGGTAGATCTCTGATTTGGTAAGCCAACGAGTTGTGGCAAGTAGTGCAATCGTAAGATTGACTAGACGCTCACTCTTCCGGGACACCGTATGCCCCTTTAGCTGGCCGTCTTCTTCGCGCCAATACTTCAACACCCGGAGCCATCCTTCTACTGTGAATCAGAAATCCTGTATGGCCGATCATTCTCTGTTGAGGCCTGACTGCTAGTCCTTCATGATGCCAGCCTCTGACAATGGTCTCGGAACTCTCTGGCTCTGTGAAATGACCATCACTCTTGATAGCTTCAGCAGTTGCAGAGAGTTGAGTAGTTGTAGCAACGTAGGCGAGGAATACGCCTCCAGGCCTCAATACTTCAGCTGCCATTTCGATACATTCCCAGGGCGCCAACATATCGAGAATCACTCGATCGAACTTTTCGGCAAATGTTTGATCTTGTACAGAAGCAACATCTAAGCGCCAATTTTCAGGTAATCCCGTGAAGTAATTGGTGAGATTTGCAGTTGCATTATCCGCAAAATCCTGTCGCCGTTCCACCGAATGAACAAAACCCTTGGGACCAACTGCTCGTAGAAGTGAAAGCGTCAGCGCACCACTTCCTACGCCCGCTTCAAGAACTCTCGCCCCTGGATAAATATCGGCGACTCCAACAATCATCGCAGCATCTTTCGGATAAACAATCGTTGCACCACGAGGCATTGATAGGACATAGTCACCGAGTAGTGGAATAAAGGCGGTGAATTTTAAACCTGCTGTAGTACTGACTACCGAACCTTCGGGTAATCCGATCAAATCATCGTGAGTAATCCAACCTTTATGAGTGTGCCACTCTTTTCCAGGAGTAATCGTGAAGCTATAAAGCTTGCCCTTAGGGTCGGTGAGCTGTATTCGGTCGCCCGCTTTGAAGAAGCCATCTTTAGACACATGCGCATCCTAGGTGAGGAAGCGCTCTGATGTCGGTATCGCGCTGTAACCTCACTCATCATGGAACGCCTACGCCTCTCCCCTAGTCGGATGAATGACTTCACAAACTGTCCGCAGTTATACAAGTACAGGGCAATCGATCTGCTTCCCGAGCCACCCAGCATTGATGCTGAACGGGGCAAGTTAATCCACACGGTTCTCGAAGATATCTTTGAATTCCCAAAGTCAGATCGAACGATTGAAAAGGCTGTCGACTTACTTCCTCAGGCTTGGTCTGATCAACTTGAGAAGAGACCTGAACTCGCAGCTCTTGTTCTCGACGAGAAAGAGTGGTTTGACCGCGCCAAGGCGCTCTTAACAAATTACTTCACTCTTGAAAAGCCAGATACCTTCGATTCTACATATCGAGAACTCCATCTGGAACGCGATATCTCGGAGGAAATCTACCTTCATGGTTACGTAGATCGCCTCGACGTTGCGTCAACGGGCGAAGTTCGAATCGTTGATTACAAGACGGGAAAATCTCCTAAGCCCGGTTGGGAAGAGAAAGCTCTCTTTCAACTGCGCGTCTACGCACTTCTCTACTGGCAGAACCATGGAGTTCTCCCCCGGTTACTCAAGTTGATTTACCTGGGTGACAGCAAGACCGTCGAATCAAATCCGACTGAAGCGCAATTAAAGTCGACGGAGAAGATTCTCAACAATATCGGGCAAGAAATTCTGAGTGCGATTGAATCTTCAGATTTCCCAACGAAGAAATCTAGACTTTGCGATTGGTGCTTCTTTAAAAGTATCTGCCCAGCTCACAATTAAACCTTTGAGATTAATTTGCGTTGAAGTACTTCGCCTCTGGGTGATGAACAATAATCGCAGAGGTTGATTGCTCAGGGTGGAGCTGGAACTCTTCCGAGAGTTCAACGCCAATTCTTTCAGGCTCCAACAATTCACAGAGCTGGGTCTGCTGTTCGATATCTGGGCAAGCGGGATAACCAAATGAGTATCGTGAACCTCTATAACCCTGATCTAAGATTCCCTGAAGATCAGGTGCATCCATATCTCTCACCGACATCTCTTCGCGGATACGTGCGTGCCAATGCTCAGCAAGAGCCTCGGTAAGTTGAACAGATAGACCGTGGAGCTCAAGATATTCACGATACTTATCGGCGGCGAAGAGTTCATTCGCAGCCTTGCTTACTGTATTTCCCATCGTCACAACGTGGAAAGCAACGATATCGGTGCGACCTGAGCCAATAGGGGCAAAGAAGTCGGAGAGACATAGACGTCGATCTCGAGATTGGCGTGGGAATGAGAAACGCGTGCGTTCCTTACCTTTATCTGGACCTTCATGATGGAAGATGATCAGATCATTGCCATCAGAGACGCATGGGAAGTAGCCATAGACAACAGCTGCCTCTAACCATCCATTTGCTTGAACTTCATTTAGCAGTTGACGCAAGCGTGGACGGCCTTCTGTCTCCGCCATCGCTTCAAACTCACCGCGTGCACCCTTCAAGCCCCACTGACCCATAAAGAGAGCTCGTTCATCGAGCATGCCAACATAATCAGCGAGTGGAATTCCTTTAACGATTCGTGAACCAAAGAAAGGCGCATCTGGAATATCGATATCGAGTGCAACATCACTTCGATTAGTGTCTATGACTCTCTCTTCCTTGGCGCGATCGACGCGCTTCACCTTTCGCTCTCGCAAGGCAGGCAGTGATGCACCTTCATCGCCTCGCTTAACAGCCATGATTGCATCCATCAATCGCAACCCTTCGAATGCATCTCTCGCGTAACGAACTTCACCTGGGAAAAGTTGTGCAAGATCTTCTTCGACATATGAGCGAGTTAGAGCTGCTCCACCGAGAATAATTGGCCACTTTTGATTTAACCCACGAGAAGTGATCTCTTCGAGATTCTCGCGCATGATGACAGTAGATTTAACAAGCAGACCTGACATACCAATTGCATCTACTTCGCTTTCGAGAGCTCCATCAATAATCTGATTGACGGTCTGCTTAATGCCGATATTGACAACCTGATACCCGTTATTAGAGAGAATGATGTCGACGAGATTCTTACCGATGTCATGAACATCGCCTTTGACTGTGGCGAGCAAGATTCTTCCGCGACCTGCGTCATCGAGTTTCTCCATATGAGGTTCGAGGTATGCAACCGCTGACTTCATGACTTCTGCGCTCTGAAGAACAAAAGGAAGCTGCATCTCACCCTTGCCAAATAGCTCGCCAACAACCTTCATGCCTTCAAGGAGATGGTCATTAATGATTTGAAGAGGAGCAACGCCTTCTGCCATTGCAGAATCTAGATCCTCGGTGAGCCCAACCTTCTCTCCATCGATGATTCTTCGCTCCAAACGCTGCCTTAAAGGAAGGGCTGCAAGCTCTGAGGCACGTACATTTCTCGATGCAGCAAGTTCGACACCTTCAAAGAGTTGCAAAAATTCAGTTAAAGGGTCGTAGGTTACATTTTCACCATCAAATGTACGGCGATCATAGATAAGGTCTAAAGCAACTTCTTTCTGTCGCTCATCAATTCTCGCCATCGGAGTGATCTTCGATGGATGCACAATCGCCGAGTCGAGCCCTGCCTGCACACATTCATGGAGAAATACTGAGTTCAGTACAACCCTTGCAGCGGGGTTTAGTCCAAAGGAAACGTTACTGACACCCAGAGTTGTCTGTACTTCAGGGAACTCTTCTTTTAGCGTTCTGATTGCATTGATTGTTTCGAGTCCATCTCGTCGCGTCTCTTCCTGACCAGTTGCGATAGGAAATGTCAGCGCATCAATCAAGATATCTCCAACCTTCATATCCCAGTTAGTTGTGAGGTCCCCGATCAATCGACGTGCTACACGTAATTTCCACTCAGCTGTTCGCGCTTGACCTTCTTCATCAATAGTAAGAGCTACTACTGATGCACCGTGCTCTTTAACTAGAGGCATAATCTTTGCAAATCGAGAGGTTGGCCCATCTCCATCTTCATAGTTAACGGAGTTGATAACGCTACGCCCACCAAGTGCTTCTAACCCAGCCTTTAGGACGAGAGGTTCGGTTGAATCCAGAACAATCGGAAGCGTTGAAGATGTTGCAAAGCGTGATGCGATTTCAAACATATCTCGGGCGCCATCGCGACCAACGTAGTCAACAGAGAGATCGAGCATATGGGCGCCATCGCGAATTTGATCGCGCGCAATTTCAACGCAGGTGGCCCAATCTTCAGCGACAAGTGCATCACGGAAGGCGCGTGAACCATTTGCATTGGTTCTCTCACCGATAGCAAGGTAAGTCTTATCCTGACGGAAAGGTACATACTGATAAATCGAAGATGCGCCAGGTTCAATCTCAATCTGGCGCTTCTTAACCTTGTGTGCCGAAAGTTTCTTAACGACCGCCTCTAAATGCGCTGGAGTTGTACCGCAACAACCGCCTATAAGTGAGATTCCATAATCATTAACGAAGGTCTCAAGCGCAATCGCAAGCTCTTCTGGACCGAGCGGATACTCAGCGCCCTTCTTTCCTAGAATAGGAAGGCCCGCATTTGGCATTACTGAAATTGCGGCAGTGGAGTTCTTTGACAGGTATCGCAAATGCTCCGACATCTCAGTTGGTCCTGTTGCGCAGTTGAGGCCAATCAAATCAATCTCAAGAGGTTCAAGGGCGTTCAGCGCTGCACCAATCTCAGATCCCAAAAGCATCGTTCCGGTGGTTTCAACCGTAACCTGTGCAATCACCACAACATCGCGACCGGACTCTTGGACTGCAAGACGCGCACCGTTTACTGCAGCTTTTGCTTGAAGTAAATCTTGAGTAGTTTCAATCAGGAGCGCATCGGATCCAGCATCAACGAGGCCCTTCGATGCTGTGTAGTAAGCATCTTTCAACTTTTGGTATGTAGTGTGTCCAAGGCTGGGCAACTTCGTTCCTGGCCCTAGTGAACCCAGGACAAAGCGCGGATGATCTGGTGTTGACGCTGCATCTGCTGCTTCTCGCGCAATCTTGCCACCTGCAAAAGCCAACTCGTAGATTCGATCTTCGATGTCGTATTCGGCAAGGTTTGCCCAGTTAGCGCCAAAGGTATTTGTCTCAATTGCGTCGACGCCAACATCTAAATACTTATCGTGTACAGAACGAACAAGGTCTGGACGAGTGACATTGAGAATCTCATTGCAACCTTCAAGTCCTTGGAAATCTTCAAGTGAAGGGTCGGCAGCCTGAAGCATCGTTCCCATAGCTCCATCGGCGATTACTGTTCCGCCCGCCAAGGCTCGTCGGAGCGCCCCATCGCGGGTTCTTTGAGGTGTTTTCTCGCTCGTCACGGCGCTGAGGTTACCGTAAGGTGTCGATGTGGAGATTCATCAAATACCTTCGCTTCGCTCCCCTGTCATGGTTATTGCATTTAGTGGCTGGAATGACGCTGCCGAAGCTGCGACAGGTGCGGCATCTCACTTACTCGGAACGTGGACCGATCCTGCCTTTGATGTTGTCCCTGAATTGATTGCAGATGTTGATCCTGAAGATTTCTATGACTTCCAAGTAAATAGACCAACGATCTTTGTCGATGAATCAAGCGTTCGAAATCTGACATGGCCTGAAACTCAAGTATTCGCACTCCGAACACCATCGCTTCCTCACGACTTTGTTGTGGTGCGCGGAGTCGAACCTTCGATGAAATGGAAGACCTTTACCGCAGAACTACTCGATTTATCTGATGATCTGGAAGTTGAAATGGTCATTACGATGGGCTCAATGCTCGCCGATACTCCACATACTCGACCAATAACTGTTAGCGGAAGTGGCGCACATCCCGATATTGCAAAGCGTCTGGGTGTTGAAATAAGTCGTTACGAAGGACCAACAGGAATCCTTGGAGTAATTCAAGATGCTTGTTTACGGCGCGGAATCGATGCTATCTCCTTATGGGCCGCCGTTCCTCACTATGCATCGAACTCTCCATCTCCTAAGGCATCGCTTGCTCTAGTAAATGCGCTAGAAGATTTCCTTGAGATAACAATCCCACAGGGAGAACTACCCAATGAATCTGCTCTCTGGGAAGAAGAAGTTACGGATTTAGCAAAAGAAGATTCGGATGTTGCCGAATATGTAAAGGCGTTAGAAGAGAGCAAGGATGCATCTGATTTACCGGAAGCAACGGGAGAATCGATTGCCCGCGAGTTAGAGCGTTTCTTGCGCAGACAGAGTGGGGATTAAAGAGCTAGACCCAAGAGAGTGTCTAAAGCGCGAGAAAGTTCTCCCGCCTCTCCCCCGGTTGAACCGCTCTCTGTGGAAGCTATCCACTCGCGAATTGATACGAGTATCGCTGGAGTATCGAGATTGTGAGATAAGAGATCACAAATACTCTGAATAAGAACAAATGTGGGTGCAACATCTACGCGAGATAAGGCCTTCCTTAAATTCTCAATCTCTGCTTGTGCTTGCGAAATCAAATCTTCATTCCACATGAGATCACTCTGAAAACCATGTCCCATTAGTGCCCACCGAATCGCCATTGGATCAATTCCTTGAGCGATTAACTTCGATACAAAGACCAAATTTCCAAGGGATTTACTCATCTTCTGGCCGTCGAGCCCGACCATTCCTGAGTGCACATAACAGCGTGCGAATTTCTGTCCTGTTAGTGCAAAGGATTGAGAGGCTGACATTTCATGGTGCGGAAAGATGAGATCAGAACCACCGCCCTGAATATCTATCGAGAACTCATCTTGTGGTGAAATCTGCAGATATCTGAGTGCGATGGCGGAACATTCGATATGCCATCCGGGGCGACCAGAACCGAATTGGCTAGGCCAGCCAGGTTCATCGGTTCGTTGAGAGAGCCAGATAAGTGCATCAAGGGGATCTTCTTTGCCAAGCCGTGCAGGATCTCCACCACGCTCAGCGAAAATTTTTAGCTGCTCTTCATCAGCTAGATGTGAACGATTACCGAAATCTGGATCGGTTCGAACGCGATAGTACAAATCATTATCGACAGAGTACGTGGTTCCCGCTTTCTGCAGGACCTGAATTGATTCAGTGATGACCTCCATTGCCTCAACAACTCCGATGTAACTTTGCGGAGGAATGACATGGAGATCAGTCATATCGCCTCTGAAGAGGTCAATTTGGGATTGAGCTAATTCTTGCCAATCGACGCCATCTCGCTTGGCCCGTTCTAACAACGGGTCATCTATATCGGTAATGTTTTGAACGAAGCGGACTTCTGCACCTGTTGCGAGTAAGTATCTGTGAATAAGGTCAAAGGTGAGATATGTGGCGGCATGGCCGAGATGAGTTGCATCGTATGGAGTAATTCCGCAGACATAGAGTCGATAGAGGCTCTTCTTCGGCAGTTCGAGTGCTTCACCTGAGGCAGTATCAAAGAGCGAGAGCTGTCTAAGAGCAAAGCGTGAATCGAGCTCAGGGATATAGACATCAGGCCACGATTGCATGAGGCGACTTTACTTTAAAAAGGTGGCCATGGAACAGGAGGCCACTCGTCACTTGGTTCAGGGAATATGCCAGAGCTGATTAATCTATCGATTCTGGCGAATAAAGCTTGCAATTCTATCTCTGTTAACAACTCTTGAAAAACAACCTGCTCTTTGAGTATCCCCTCAACAAGTTTTCGCAACTCAATTATTTCCTGATCGGAGAGAGCCATCCCAGCCCACTGCCACAGAACAGTTCGTAACTTATCTTCATGATGAAAAGTAACTCCGTGATCACAGCCCATAAGTTTTCCATCAGCGGTTGGCAGAAGGTGACCTATCTTTCGATCAGTATTGTTGATAACCGCATCAAAGAGCGCGAGCTTTCGTAAGAGCGGTTTATCCTGGCTGTAAAAAAGAGCGAGATCGACAGTTTCATCGATATCAATCCACTGCTGAACCATTCCTGGACCGAAGGGCCCTTCACGAAGGATCGTTGTAGGAACTAGATTCCATTTGGCGATCTCACTAATAAGAAATGCAGCGTACTCACGATTTGCAAGATTTCCATCGGGAAAATCCCACAATGGTCGTTCGCCTGCAACTGGTTTATAGATGACTCGAATCTCATCGGATTCTGCACGATCTATCGACTTTATCACTCCGTAGAGCGTTGCATTTGAAGCATCTACTAAACGACCCGTTACTGAAAGTTCTCCGGATTGCATTGCATCAACGAGCGAACTCATCGTCGATATCCATTGGCGCGAGGACACAAGTGACCGCGTGAATCTATCGGTCCACCGCAAAATGGGCAGGGTAAACGCCCTGCACCTACAACAGCGCTAGCTCTCTTCGAGAATCTCGATGCCTCTGACGGAGTTATTGAAATCCGGAGTATGTCTCGATCACTACTGAGATCGTCGACATCAACGAATTGCGCATCTTCCTGATCTTCCTCAGAGACAGCTTGTAGATCAATCTGAATCAACTCGGTGCTCTGATCGAAGGCGATACCAATCAGTCCTACTCGGAACTCTTCCTCAATCGGAGTCGAGAGCGATTTCTCATCTTTAGGGAGATCCTTGATTAGAAAATTTGGGATCACCTGCTTAATCTCGCGAAGCATGAAGACCAACCGGTCTGCGAGTGCCTGCACCTGGGATTTCTCAAGAGAGACGGAAATCAATCGTGGACCATCTTCTGCTTGAATGAAGAAAGTTCTCTCCCCTGGAACGCCGACAGTTCCGACAGTAAATCTTTGAGGCTCACTAAACTCAATAACTCGGTGATTCAACGTCGTCTCCGACTCTTACTGCCGGCCCCACCACCGATAAGCGCCTTCATCGATTTAGGAATCTGTGCGAATTTCTCACACTTACTCGACGTGTCGTTGTAAGCAATCAATCTCGCGGTCTCGCCATCGAAGTCGATGACGGTAATGGAAGCTGGATCAACAATGAGAGATTGGAAATTATCGAGTTTCATCTTGAGAAGATGAGCAATCATCGCCTTGATGACATCACCATGGCTAACAAGCAGGTGGTTAGTTGATTTCTTTTCCTGGGCTACGGATTCGAGGCTCTTGATCGCTCGCCTCTGCATAGCTGTGAACTTCTCACCCTGGGGAAATGTGACCTTACTCGGATTATTCTGAATCTCTCTCCAGAGTTTCTCTTTCGAGAGTTTAGAGAGTTTCTTGCCGCTCCAGCTCCCATAATCCATCTCGATGATCTGGTCATCAAGGAGATAATCGCGTATTCCTGATCCAAACTTCGATTGCAGCCAGGGATCAATTGTTTCTTGACATCTCTGCATTGGGCTGACCCGAACGCTCGCGAAGTTCACCGCACCGATTCGATCGACTAATCCCAGGGCTTGCTCTCTACCTTTTTCGCTAAGAGATATGCCGGGCAATTGACCGGCGAGTATTCCTGCATCGTTAGCGACAGAGTGGGCATGCCTTAAGAGATATATTCGACTCACAACACGAAGGCTATCGCGAAAATAGTAATCAAGGCCTTTTCAGATTTCACTTGCTAGGGTGCGCATCATGGAGATGAGACGCATCGGAAAGAGTGGACTATCACTCTCCCGTCTCGGGCTCGGAACAATGACATGGGGTCGAGATACCGATACCCACGAAGCAGCCGATCAATGCCGCGCATATATTGAAGCTGGCGGAAACTTCTTCGATACCTCGCCAACATATGGCGACGGTGATAGCGAACGCGTTATCGGTGGGCTGATTGGTACTCTCTTTAAGAGAGAGGATGTCGCGATTGCAACAAAGGCTGGCGTGACCTTTCCCGATGGTTCTCGAATGGTTAATAACTCTCGACAATCTCTCATCGCAGATTTAGATAAATCTCTTGCCAGACTTGAGACGGAATACGTTGATATTTGGCAGATACATCTCTGGGATTCAAATACTCCCCTTGAAGATTCGCTCTCCGCTCTTGATTATGCATACTCATCTGGAAAAGCTAGATATGTAGGTCTCTCTAACTTCTCTGGATGGCAGAGTGCGCGAGCAATAACTATTCAAGAAGGAAATTCTGCCAAAGCTCCAATCATTTCAAACCAAGTTGAGTACTCACTTCTTAATCGCAGTGCAGAAGATGAGATCCTTGAATGTGCCCGTGAAACCGGGACCGGAGTTCTAGCCTGGGCGCCACTTGGTAGAGGGGTACTAACAGGCAAATATCGACGTGGAATTCCAAGTGATTCACGTGGAGCAGCGCCTCACTTTGTAAAGCACGTCGAGCCGTACCTCAATGAGAAGTCAGCGCGAATAGTTGAAGCAGTATGCGTTGCATCAGAGGGCCTCGGTTATTCCCCACTCGAGACCGCCCTTGCATGGGTCAGAGATGCTCCAGGAATTTCCAGTGCAATCGTTGGAGCTCGTACCGGGGCTCAGTTACGAGGAATACTCAAATCAGAAGAGATAGAACTTCCAGAGATTGTCCGAAACGCCCTCGATGAAATCTCTGCTTAAGCCTTCTCCATAAATTCTTTTAAGACATTTACCCCGAAGTGCAATCCGGAGATTGGAACTCGCTCATCGACTCCGTGAAAGAGGGCCATAAAATCTAAATCAGCAGGTAGCTGAAGCGGACTAAATCCATATCCAACGATTCCTAGCTCCGATAGCGCCTTATTATCCGTTCCACCGCTCATGAGATATGGAACTGGAATTCCTTCAGGATCAAATTTGGTAATCGAATTGCACATTGCATCTACAAGGTCGCCTTCGAAATCTACTTCTAGCGCGATATCCCGAGAGATAGTTTCGATTTCAATATCAGAACCAATTATGGATCGTATCGTTTGATTTAGCTCATCTTCATAACCTGGAAGAAAGCGCCCATCAATGACGGCAGATGCCGAGCCGGGAATAACATTGGCTTTATATCCGGCTTCCAACATCGTTGGATTTGCTGTGTTCTGCAGCGTCGCACCAATCATTCTCTCGGTAGGACCGATTTCTTTAAGCAGCGGTCGCAAATCCTCAATATCAAATGGTTTACCTGTTGCCTCCGCAATCTTCTTAAACAAAACTTTGACGGTCTTTGTATAGCGCTGCGGCCATTGATAGCGACCAATCTTTGCCACCGCTTCTGTCAGCGCTGTCAGAGCATTGTCATCATTCATCATCGAACCATGCCCAGCACGACCTCGCGAGGTGAGCCTCATCCAGTGAATGCCCTTCTGGGCCGCTTCAATAAAGTAGAGACGTTTTCCATCACCAACTGTTACAGAGAAGCCACCGACTTCAGAGATTGCCTCTGTGCAGCCAGCAAAAACTTCTGGGTGATGAGCTGTCATCCAACGAGAACCAAAAGTCATTCCCGCTTCTTCATCTGCAAAGAAAGCTAAGACAATATCTCGAGTTGGAGTGAAGTTCGTGCGGGCCCAATTTCGAACGATTGCGAGGATCATCGCATCGACATTTTTCATATCGACGGCACCTCTACCCCAGATCATTGCGTCGCGAATCTCAGCTGAAAAAGGATCTACCGACCATTCATCAGCGTTTGCGGGTACGACATCGAGATGTCCATGAACGACCAAACCTGGCCTCGAAGAATCACTTCCCTTAATACGTGCAATCACATTGCAGCGGTTGGGAGCAGATTCGTAAATCTCAGCTGTGATTCCTACTTCCGCCAAAGATTTCACAACATACTCAGCGACTGCTTTCTCGTCGCCTTTTCCTTCACCAAAATTCACAGATGGAATCCGAATTAGTTCCTGACAGATTGATACAACTTCATCTTCTATCGATGGGATTGAATGTGGCGACATGGATACATTCTCCCCCCATTCAGCGCTCTTTTGCATGGAAGGCGCTAGATAGATATATTTAGCCGGTTACTCGTCCGGGTGGCGGAATTGGCAGACGCGCTAGCTTGAGGTGCTAGTTCTCGCAAGGGATTCGGGGTTCAAGTCCCCGTTCGGACACCGGTGCAGTTGTAGGTACATGGAATGGAAATCATGGGTAAAGATCTCGAACTCGAGCGTTCTTTATCGCTTATTCGCGATATCCCAGATTATCCGAAGAGCGGAATTCTCTTTAAAGATATCACTCCGTTGCTGGCCGACCCGCAATCATTTAACGTTGTTCTTAGCGCACTCAGTGTTCACACAGCGGATATTCAGTACATAGCAGGAATCGAAGCTCGAGGTTTCATCATTGCCAGTGCACTTGCACATAAAACTGGTAAAGGTTTTGTGCCTATCCGTAAAAAAGGAAAGTTGCCTTCGAAGGTCTACTCACGTCGATATGGACTCGAGTACGGTGAGGATGAACTAGAAATTCATCAAGATGCATTTCCAGCTGGATCAAAAGTTCTACTTATCGATGATGTCCTCGCTACTGGCGGAACGATTCGAGCCTCTCTTGAGTTGATCGAAGAGGTCGGGGGTTTCGTGCCCACGGTCCTTGTACTCCTTGAGATTGAGGGACTCAATGGTCGTGCAAATATTGAGACAGGAAACTCCTCTGTCGCCGTTCATTCCCTCATGCTCTCCTAGTACTTATATGGCAGGATTCCACCGTGGCTGAATTGGTGTATTACTGCGGAACTATGGATAGCGGTAAATCCACCCTCGCACTACAGACTGCCCATAACCATAAATCTCGCGGACGTACAGGTCTGATTTTTACAAGTAAAGATCGTGCGGGAGCAGGGGTCATTAGTTCACGACTTGGTCTTCAATCCGAAGCCATTGAAGTGGAAGCATCACTTGATATTCATAAATTTGTTGTCGAACATTTGTCTATGGGCGATCGAATCGATTACATCATCTGCGATGAAGCTCAGTTTTATCAACCTGAACAGATCGATGGCTTAGCAAAGATTGTCGATGGCTTAGGTATCGATGTCTATGCCTTCGGAATTCTCGCTGACTTTAGAACTAAGTTATTTCCAGGATCAGCTCGCCTCGTCGAACTCGCAGATAGAGTCAACACCCTTCAGGTGGAAGCGCTTTGCTGGTGTGGCTCCCGCGCAACACATAATGCCCGCACTATCAATGGCGTCATGGTCACTGAAGGGGAACAAGTAGTTGTCGGTGATGTCGGCAAGAGCGAGGAAGTCGCCTACGAAGTTCTCTGCAGGAGACACCACATGCGAAAAGTAACTGCCCGTGCATCTCGCTCAGGCCATATGAGTTTAGATCCACTCCCCTTTACCGAATAAACACTTAAAACAGAGAGACAGGTAGAACCATGAATACACGCGCCTACGCAGCAATGGCAGCGAAGGCCGACCTCGTACCTTACGAGTTCGATCGTCGAGAAGTAGGCCCTCACGATGTAGCCCTTGATATTGCATATGCCGGAATCTGTCACTCCGATATTCACCAGGTACACGAGGAATGGGGTCCAGCGATATTTCCAATGGTCCCAGGCCATGAAATAGCTGGCACAGTTACCAAGGTTGGAGCAGCTGTTACCAAGTTTAAAGTGGGCGATCTCATCGGTGTTGGGGTCTTTGTTGATTCATGCCGAAAGTGCGATAACTGCAAAGCAGGACTTCAGCAGTACTGCGCTGAATCCATGACAGGTACCTACAACGGTTACGAACGCGATGGCAAAACTGTCGCGATGGGTGGTTACTCAAATTACTTCGTCATCAACGAAGATTACGCAGTCACTATTCCAGCAAACCTTCCTCTAGAAGGCGTTGCACCACTTCTCTGCGCAGGAATCACTCTCTACTCCCCCATTAAGCATTGGAAGGTGGGGCCAGGAAAGAAAGTTGCTGTTATGGGACTTGGTGGTCTCGGACATATGGGCGTTAAGTTTGCAGTTGCCATGGGGGCAGAAGTAACTGTTCTTTCGCACTCTCCCTCAAAAGAGAAAGATGCCCTTGCTATGGGTGCTCATCACTTTGTATCGACTAAAGATGAGAAAGATTTCGTTGACCTCGAGAAGAAATTCGATGTAATCCTCAACACTATTAGCGCTGAAATCGATATCAACCTTTATCTCAATCTCTTAAAGCTTGACGGAACTCTCGTTGTGATCGGTCTTCCTGGAAAACCGTATGCGGTTTATGTTGGATCACTTGTTAACGGACGCCGTTCAATAGGCGGCTCAATGATTGGTGGAATACCGGAGTTGCAAGAAATGCTCAATTTCTGCGGCGATCACAAGATTGTTAGCGATGTTGAAGTCATTAAAGCTGATTACATCAATGAGGCGTATACCCGAACGATCGCCAGCGATGTGAAGTACCGCTTCGTTATCGATGCCTCAACTATCTAGAGCAATCTCGGTTAGATAAAGGCGTGGAGCGCAGTTGCCAACACTGGCGCAATAAATAGTGCTGGCAAGAGATTACCGACTGCAATTCGCTTGATATCCAAGAGTCTCAGAGCGATACCTACCAGCATCAAGCCACCACAAATAGTCATCGCATCTATCTGGTATTGATCCAGAACTGATCCTAGGGAGAAACCAGCGATGGTCCATAGGCCTTGATAGATGGCAACCGGAATTATCGAAGCCATCACTCCCCACCCTAGAGTTGAGGCGAAGGCCATTGCAGCAAAGAAGTCGAGTGACGATTTAAGAATTAATTGATCTATTCCTTGCGATGCCCCATCGCTGATACTTCCGAGAATCGCTAATGGACCGATGACAAAGAGAAGAGAAGAGGAGACAAATCCTTCGATGAAAGGGCTCTCTTCAGATGCCCTAAATCTCTTTCGCAAATTCTCACCAAAAGAGTCAAGCCTTTGTTCAAGTTTTAGCGCTGAACCGATGAGTCCACCGATAAGCATCGAACCGAGAATGAGTAAGAGGGAAGAGCTCTTTGGAAGCTCCGCGTTAAACGATGTTGACCAGAGAGGAATAAGAGCAGATGCTGCTCCTAGGAGAGTGACCAATCCTAAAATATTTGTAATAAGTTTCTGAGTCTCTCCTTTGAGGCGATTTCCTAGAGTGATTCCGATGCCAGAACCGATCGCAATCGCTACAACATTGAGGGCAGTACCTGAGCCGATAAACATGCGTTAACTATAGACTGCGCCAATGAATCTTAAATCTCTCGCAGCAGCACTTCGTCCTCATAAGACAGTTCCTATAACCCCATGGACATCTTCTGGCAGATGGGATTTAAACTTTCCGCGTGTAGCGATTCTCTTCTTTGGTTTAGCTATCTTCGGACTTGGAGA
This sequence comes from Candidatus Planktophila sp., assembly GCA_044239085.1. Taxonomy (GTDB): domain Bacteria; phylum Actinomycetota; class Actinomycetes; order Nanopelagicales; family Nanopelagicaceae; genus Planktophila. The sequence goes on along the minus strand of JBIICC010000003.1, from coordinate 26,175 downwards.
TTCACTACTCATTCAAGGAAATATTGGAAATGCTCCGTGGACTGTATTAGCTGAAGGAATAACGCTCAAGACAGGTCTCACCATTGGTTGGGCAACTTTCTTTGTCAGCGTATTCGTTCTACTTCTATGGATACCTCTCAAGGAACGCCCTGGATTCGGCACACTTTCGAATATTGTTCTGATCGCGCTCTTCATCCAAATAGGAACTCTCATCTTTCCTGAAGTCGACACTATTGCCGCAGGAGTTGCCTACGACCTCATCGGTATTGCACTCGTCGGATTTGGTTCCGCCCTCTACATCACCTGTGGCCTTGGACCAGGTCCACGAGATGGCGCTATGACCGGTATTCATCACAGAACTGGAGTCCGAGTTGGACGAGTTCGAATGGGCATTGAAGTATCAGTGTTACTGGTCGGTTGGAGTTTAGGTGGCACTGTAGGTCTCGGAACTGCGCTCTTCGCCCTGCTCATAGGCCAATCTGTGGCGATTTTTCTAGGGCTTGTGGCGCGTATTTCCCAAAGTAAGCCTCTGGCCTGAGCTAGCCTTCAGGTACTTCCTTCGGTCTGTGAGCCGTTACTTCACACGGGGTCGCAATCACCCCCGATAACAAAATCAGGAAGGTCCAACATGCTCGATAGTTATTTCAAAATATCTGAACGTGGATCAACGGTCGGACGTGAAATCCGCGGTGGTCTCGTCACATTCTTTACAATGGCTTATATCGTCGCCCTCAATCCCTTGATCATCGGTCTGACAAAAGATGTCGAAGGCAAGTACATCGGCGGCGGAGATGCTCCTAACCTCGCACTAGTTGCAGCAATGACAGCGCTCATGGCTGGTGTTCTCACCATTTTGATGGGTGTCGTTGGAAATTATCCACTCGCACTTGCAACTGGTCTAGGTCTCAACACCTTCGTAGCTGTTGGTATCGCCTCACAAATGACATGGGCAGATGCAATGGGTCTCGTGGTTCTTGAAGGCTTGATCATCACCGTTCTAGTCCTTACAGGATTCCGTAAAGCAGTCTTTAAGGCTGTGCCGGCACAACTTAAGGTCGCTATCTCAGTTGGTATCGGACTCTTCATCGCACTCATCGGCCTCGTAGATGCAGGCTTCGTACGCAAAACTGGCTCTGGTCCAGTTCCTGTAACACTCGGCGATGGTGGAACCCTTGTTGGTTGGCCAATCATTGTCTTTGCACTTGGTTTGTTCTTAACAATCGGCCTCATGGTCAAGAAGGTAAAGGGAGCGATTCTTATCGGTATCGTTGTAGCAACTGCTGCTGCAGTAGTTATCGAAACAGCATTTAAGGTCGGACCTGGCTTTGATGGCGAGAATACAAATCCAAAGGGCTGGGGACTTAATGTTCCTGCAATGCCTGATGCAGTTGTCGCAACACCTGATTTCGGACTCTTTGGTCAATTTAACCTCTTTGGTTCACTAGATCGAGTACCACTTATCACGGTAATACTTCTTGTCTTCACACTCCTACTCTCAGATTTCTTTGACACTGTCGGAACTGTGACAGCGATTGGATCCGAGGCTGGACTCATCGATAAGGATGGAAACATCCCGAATAACGATCGCATTCTGCTCGTGGATTCACTTGCAGCCGTTGCTGGTGGAGCTGGAAGTATTTCTTCAAATACCAGCTACATCGAATCAGCGTCAGGTGTAGGTGAAGGCGCACGTACCGGTCTTGCATCTGTTGTTACAGGACTCTGCTTCTTACTGACAACATTCCTTGCGCCTCTTGTAGCGATTATTCCTTACGAGGCTGCAACACCAGCTCTAGTTATCGTCGGTTTCTTGATGATGACACAGATCAAGGCAATCGATTGGGATGATTATGGAATCGCAATTCCAGCGTTCCTCACAATCATCTTGATGCCATTTACCTACAATATCTCAGTAGGTATTGGTGCTGGATTCGTATCTCATGTCGTAATCCGTTATATCCAGGGACGTCGCAAGGATGTACATCCACTGCTTCTCTTGGTATCAGGACTCTTCATGATCTACTTCTTATCTTCACCAATCAATACCTGGGTTGGTTAATCCCCCCCAACAATTAAAAAGAATCGCCACCGCGCCTATGCGTGCGGTGGCGATTCTTTTTTTGTGTAAAGATTTCTAGAGTCGCCAATCTATGGGTTCTCGACCGATTCGTATGAGAGCTTCGTTAACTTTCGAGAATGGTTTACTTCCGAAGAATCCTCGATACGCACTCAGTGGACTTGGATGAACCGAGGTAATCGATTCTCTAAACACCGGAGCTAAAGCCTGCGCCTCTGTACCCCAAAGAATGGCAACCGCGTTCTGATTTGCTGCAGCCTCTGCAATACCCTTAGTGATCATCTGCCAGCCAAGATTGCTATGTGCGTTAGAACGTCCGACCTCTGTCGTTAGAATCCGATTGAGAAGCAGTACTCCTTGATCCCGCCACTTCTCAAGATTGCCTGACTGTGGGATTTCAAGACCAAGATCCGAGTGAAGCTCTTTGAAGATATTCTTCAGAGATGCAGGAATTTTTGCGACTTGATCAGGAATCGAAAAAGCAAGACCATGCGCATTACCTGCAGTCGGATAAGGATCTTGTCCGATAATCACACACCTGACTTCACTGAGCGGTACTTCTAGTGCGGCAAAAATTCGATCTTGTGCAGGTGCTATAGAAGAGCCTTGCAAACTTCCAAGAATTCTTGCGATATCAGCAGAAAAGGGTTCAAGTACAGGCTTCCAGCTAGAGTGCACGTGCGGAGAACCGATATCCATCAAAACGCACTTCCATCGGGAGCTCAAAGATATTGGACATATGTTCGCTCGTGATTACATCTGCGATGGGGCCAGAAACTGCTGCTACGCCGTTCTTAAGAATAAGCGCATGCGTTGTGCCAGAAGGAATCTCTTCAATGTGATGGGTAACCAGAATTGTGGCAGGTGCGTTTGGATCAGATGCAAAGATTGAGAATCTCTTCAGAAGATCTTCACGTCCACCTAGATCAAGACCAGCAGCAGGTTCGTCGAGGAGCAATAACTCTGGATCTGCCATAAGAGCACGAGAAATCTGTACACGTTTACGTTCGCCCTCACTGAGCGTTCCATACTCTCGATCAGCTAAATCTCGAACACCAAATGTTGTCAACAGGGCTACCGCTCGAGATTCATCCCACAAATCGTAGGCTTCATTCCATCTGCCCAAAATTGCATATGCAGCAGTAAGAACTACATCGCGAACTTTCTCTTCATAAGGAATATCTTCAGAGACCAACGCTCCACAAATTCCAATACGAGTACGAAGCTCCCATAGATCGACGCGGCCCATCTCTTGTTCTAGCAGCAAAACTTTTCCAGTTGTCGGAAAGGCTCTCGTTGCAAGTATCTGTAGAAGTGTAGATTTTCCAGCACCATTGGGACCTAGAACTACCCAGCGCTCCCCTGGTTGTATTGCGAAATTGAGAGGACCGAGAATTATCTTCTCGCCGCGTCGAACTGAGACATCTCTCAACTCAAGAACGCTACCGGTGCTCATAGGTGGAAAAGATATCTCCTTCACTCGAGAATCACTCGTAAATTGGCAACATCCCCCACGTGATTCGCGATAACCTCACCATGTGAGCGATGAAAAGAGCCTATTTACGGGGCTAATTTTGGTATCTGGAGTCGACTCTCCCGGAATCACCCAGGCGCTCTTCGACACACTGGCGCCATTTGCTGTCACTGTTCTTGATATCGAGCAAGTCGTCATTCGCCAGCGATTAATTCTGACGGTGCTCATCTCGCTCAATCCTGACCATGCCACAGCGATAGATGAAGATCTCAGCTCTTGTGCAGAGCGTCTCTCTGTCGATATTGCAACATCATTTAGCGAACAAGGTGGGTCTTCCATCGCTGCCAAGAGTGGTCTTGTTCATGTTGTTACTCTTGCCAACCCACTCACTCCATCTTCAATCGCAGCAATCGCTGAAGCTATTGCAAGCGAGAATGGAAATATCGAGCGAATACACCGCACAGCGAGTTACCCCATAACTGCTATCGAGTTCATTGTCTCTGGTGTCGCTGTTCTCACCTTGCGACACAATCTCGCCAAGGTTGCTGCATCTTCTGAGATTGATATCGCGGTCTCTCCTGGCGGATTAATGCGTTGGGCTAAGAAATTAGTTGTACTGGATGTCGATTCCACTTTGATTCAACAGGAGGTTATAGAACTCCTTGCCGCTCATGCAGGTGTAGAAGAACAAGTACGCCTCATTACTGAACAAGCAATGCGAGGTGATCTTGATTTCTCTGCGAGTTTGCAGGCTCGTGTCGCTCTTCTCAAAGGACTCCCGGTCAGTGTCATCGACGATGTACGAGCCCAAATACTTCTCACTCCAGGTGCCAGAACGCTTGTGGAAACACTGAAGAAACTTGGCCATAGCGTAGCCGTGGTATCAGGTGGATTTACCGAAGTTATTGAGCCAATTCTTAAGGATCTAGGTATTACTCACTACCGAGCAAATTCACTTGGAGTCGATAACGGTTTACTAACCGGACTTGTTGAAGGACCAATCATCGATCGCGCAGCGAAAGCCCAGGCCCTCTCAGATTTTGCAGCTCTTGAATCAGTCAATCTCGAACAAACTATCGCAATAGGCGATGGTGCAAATGATCTAGATATGATTGCGATTGCTGGAATGGGAATAGCTTTCAATGCAAAGCCAGCGGTAAAAGCTGCAGCAGATAGCTCCGTATCCGCACCGTTCCTAGACTCTGTTCTCTATCTCCTTGGAATTACCCGCGAAGAGATTGAGGAAGCTGGCGCAACCCGCAAGTAAGAGCCTCTATCGAATTACAGTCGGCAAGCGTGGATATCAGTTACGAGAATTCCACGCGCACCCAGCGCCCAGAGCTCATCCATTAATCGGTTGGTATCTTTTCGCAGAACCATTGCTCTTACGGCGACCCAATCTTCCTTCTGTAGCGGAGAAATAGTTGGTGATTCAAGACCCGGGGTAATCGCACATGCTTCCGTAACCTTAATCTTCGGGATGTCGTAATCGAGAAGAACATATTGACGAGCGGTCACTACACCTTGAAGACGTCGGAGCAAGATTTCTAACTCTTGGGCCATCTTTGCATTCGGACCCTTAATCAGTATCGCTTCAGATTGCAGGATTGGCTCTCCAAAAATTGAGAGACCAGCTTGGCGCAGAGTATTTCCGGTACTGACAACGTCGGCAATAACATCGGCAACACCTAAACGAACGCTACTTTCCACTGCGCCATCCAATCGCACCACGGTTGCTGAAATCTTTAGCGATTTCAAGTGGTTCTCTACTAAGCCAGGATAGGCGGTAGCGATTCGCTTTCCCGAAATCTTCTCGACTCCGAGATCTTGATTAGCAGGACCTGCAAACCTAAATGTCGATGAACCAAAATCAAGGCTGAGGACTTCCTCGGCCGATGCACCTGAATCGATAAGTAAATCACGACCGGTGATTCCCGCCTCTAGCTCGCCTGAGCCAACATAGATAGCAATATCTCTTGGACGGAGGTAGTAAAACTCAACACCATTCTCTGGATCCAAAAGGACTAGATCTCGAGAATCGACGCGCTGTCGATATCCAGCTTCCTTCAAAATCGCAATTGAAGATTCTGCAAGCGAGCCCTTGTTCGGAACGGCTATACGTAACATCATGACTCCCTAGAGAAACTTGTAAATATCAGTTGGCGTTAAACCTCGGGCGAGCATCAAAGTCTGAAGGCGATAAATCAGTTGGCTTATCTCTTCTGCAAGCGCCTCATCTGACTCATGTTCTGCGGCTAACCAGACTTCGCCAGCTTCTTCCAGAATCTTCTTTCCAATTTCATGGACCCCACCATCAACGGCTTCTACCGTCGCAGAGCCTTCTGGTCGATCTACGAGCTTCTGTTCAAGCTCACTCCACAGAGAGTCAAAAGTCTTCATGGGGGTACTTTACTTGACTTAACTTCCCGCCGGCTCGCAATTACTGGTGTGAGATTCTATCTCGCAGTTGATTGACCATGGCAGCTGGATCATCAGCGTTAAAGACAGCACTTCCAGCAACAAAGGTATCTGCGCCGGCCTCGCGAGCAATCTCAATTGTTTCAAGGGAAACTCCCCCATCGACCTGAAGCCAAATAGGCCGAGTTCCCATCAATCTCTTCGTTCTTCTTACTTTATCCATCATCTCAACCATGAACTTCTGCCCACCAAAACCTGGCTCAACGGTCATGATCAAAACCATATCAATCTCATCTAGAAACTCTTCATAAAATTCAATCTCTGTTGCAGGTTTGAGAGCGATAGATGCTCGGGCACCATGTTTGCGAATACCTGCCGCTGTAGCGCGAATATCGGAGCAGGCCTCAACATGGAAAGTAACACTCGCAGAACCTGACTGCGCATAATTGATGGCAATCTGGTCAACATCAGCGACCATGAGATGGCTATCAACAGGTATCGAAGTCTCTCCAATAATCTTAGTTGCAGCATCGAAATCGAAGGTGAAATTAGGAACAAAAATATTGTCCATAACGTCTAAGTGTATGTAATCACTGACTGATGCAATTCTTGCAATCTCTGAAGAAAGATTCTCTCGACCAGCGTTGAGAATACTTGGCGTAATACGAATATCGTTGAGCATTACTCACCTCGCTTCTTGAAAATTGCAAGGAACATCGAATCAGTCTCATGGCGTCCTGTCCAGAGGGAGAGGTTGAGACCTCGGGTTCCTTCAAGAAGGCCTTCTGGCATATGTTGCGAAATATCTAGTTGCTCTAGCTCTGGATGTAACTTAAGAATCTGCTGAACCTGAGCACTTGTCTCAGCAAAGTGTGGGCTACATGTTGCATATCCAAAGATTCCACCCACATTGAGAACTGAGATCGCTGCATCGGATAACTCACGCTGCAACTCAGTAAGGGCTCGTAAATCTTGAAGTGTTCTACGCCAGCGAACCTCAGGCCGTCTACGAAGAGCACCTAAACCAGTGCATGGAACATCGGCAAGAATTGCGTCAAATCTTTGCGGCTTCGAAGCTATCTCACGACCATCTCCAACGATTACGGAAAAGGAACCAACGACTCTCTTTACGAGCGCAGCTCTTGGTTCAGAGATTTCATTGGCGAAGAAGTTCTTGCCCTTAGCTCGCGCAAGATGGGATATCAACGCCGCCTTTCCACCGGGTCCTGCACAGAGATCGAGGATATTCTCAGCGCCGTCAGCGAACTTCATAAAAATATCCGCAACCAATTGTGATCCTTCATCTTGAACTCCCGCCTTACGATGGCGGATAAGTTCTAACGAACCTGGTGATCCTTCAAATCGTGCGCCATAGGGCGAGAACCGTGTTGCTACTCCACCAAGTTCTACGAGTTCTTCTTGGGTGGACTCCCCCGGCCACGAAACAAGTGTCGGCGATGCTGGAACGTTATTTGCCGCTAACTCGGCTTCAACAAGTACGAAATCTTTGAGAAGATCGTAATACGCCGAAACTATCCATTCCGGGTGAGAGTGCAGCACGGAGAGCTTCACAACAGGATCCTTGATCTCCTCAAGTGGTTCTAGCCACTCTTCTAGGCTCTTCGCGCTAACCTTACGAAGAATCGCATTGACATAAGAAGCCTTGGATTCCCCGATCACTTTTCGAGCGAGTTCTACCGTTGCACTCACTGCTGCATGGGTGGCAACTCGCATTTCAAAGAGTTGATGCACACCGAGGCGACAGATATCAACAATTCCTGGGTCAACCTCGCTACCTGGTCGATCGAAGACTTGCTGCAATATGTAATCGTGGCGACCTTGCATACGTAGAGTTCCGTAAAGCAGCTCTGTTGCAAAACCCTTATCTCGCGTCTCGAAATCGGAAGCTGTCAGAGCCTGCGGAAGCAAGAGATTGGAATACCCGCCACGTCTATTTACTTCACTGAGAATGTCATAGACCAGAACTCGCACAGCATCTGGTTTTGGAGATTTAAATGAGTCACGGCGGGCTTTAACCAAAGAGTTCACCTGGCTGCAGACGCGCCCCATTTACCCAGGATTGAGCCTCAGTGCGTGACTTACCTTGCGGAGTGATAAATCCAAGCGAGATAGCGGTTGTAGATGTTCCAACAAGTAACTTCTTATCCTGATAAAGAATCTCACCTGGTTTCAGGAGTATCTCTTCGATAGTGGGAGCTTCAATTTTGAGCGTTGATCCTCGGAAGGTAGTCCATGCTCCTGGATTACTTGTGAAGGCTCTTATCTTTCGTGAGATATCAACCGCGCAATCGCTCCAATTTATTTCTGCTTCAGCCTTTGTGATCTTCGCAGCCTTGGTCATTTCGGTCGAGCTTTGAGGAGTTGGTTTTACCCCACTTTTAATCATCGCGAGAGACTCTAGTAGCGCCTCTGATCCCACCTCAGCTAATTCTGTAAATAACTCATCTGATGTAATGTCGTCATCGAGTGCAAAACGTTTCATCAGATAAATCGGTCCGGTATCCATGCCCTCATCTAGTTGAAAGACCGTTACTCCTGTAACTGAGTCTCCCGCTTCAATCGATCTCTGAACAGGAGCGGCTCCTCGCCAACGCGGAAGAAGGGAGAAATGGAGATTAATCGAACCGTTGGTAGGTGCACTCAACTCATCAAGAGTAAGGATCTTTCCATAACCAATCGTGATCATGAGATCCACAGTTGCAGCCAACTTGAGAAACTCTTCCTTTGATTCAGGCTTATAGCAGGTGACTCCCGCACCAACGGCCCATGAACTCACCGTACTCGCCTTTAACTCCTGGCCTCGTCCGGCTGGTCTATCTGGTTGCGTGATGACGAAGGCTAAATCAAAATCAGAACTCTGAAGAGCGTTAAGGGAATCGATTGCAACTTCGGGAGTTGCCGCGACTGCAATACGCAACTAAATTCCTAAACCTGTTGAGTGCGGTGAAACCTTAATCGTAGGCGTAAATCCATTCTGAGAGTTCATTCCAAACCATTCAGATTCACGAATCTCTTTCATCGCCAATTTTCGATTCTCATCCGAGAGGCGATCGATGAAGAGAACACCATCAAGATGATCTGTCTCATGTTGCAGAGCGCGAGCTAATAGCTCAGTTCCTTCCACAACTATTGGCTCTCCATGCATCGTGAAGCCTTTGGCAACTGCTCTAAATGCACGCGGCGTTGGGTAAACCAGATCAGGGAAACTGAGGCAGCCTTCATCGCCTTCCTGTTGTTCCGAGCTCAACTCGAGAGTTGGATTGACCAAGTGTCCGAGCGCTTCATCAACATCCCAGACAAATACTCTTAACGGAACTCCGATCTGAGGAGCAGCAAGTCCGGCTCCTGGAGCTTCAAGCATTGTCTCCGTGAGATCCTTTACTAACTTTCGAAGTTCTTTATCGAAATCAACGACTAACTGAGCAGGCGTGACCAAGACGGGATCGCCGAAATGTCGAATTGGTTGCACAGTCATAGGCTTATCCTACCTACTTGCTGATTGAATATGGATCTATACGCATTGCGAGCAAACTCTTCTTGGAAGCACTTCTGCGTCTCTGATATTCATGTATCAGAGCTACCAGTGATTGAACTTCATCCAATGGTCCCAACAAAACAATCCTCTGCATCTCACCCTTCAGGGCAATAGGGCCAAGAATGCGAACTTCCTTGGGTAGTCGACCATCATCTTTAGCCGCTTGAAAGCCACGGATCAATATCTGCGCTTCACTCGCTGCAACATCTACTGAGACAGCCTTCGCATATGGTGGAAGGTGAGCTTCTCTTCTCTCCTCTAATTCTCTATGTGCAAGAAGGCTCGGCTTCCACGCCGCAAGCGCCCCGATAATTGGGCTGGAATGAGAAATAACCAGAAGCGCTTTTCCATCTTTAGAGAGAAAACTAGCTTGAGAGAAAATAAGCTGTTGAGCTCTCTCTAGCGATTTGAGATCAGATTCGTTGAGCAGACCATCAGCATCTAGAACAACCACAGCAGAATATCCCCCATCTACAAAGGGCGCGCTTCCAGGTGTTGCTATAACTAGACCTTGCGTTACAGAGAAATCATCAAGGATCGCTTCACCCTCTGACAAGGTGACCTGAACTCCAGGAAAAGCTCTTCCTATCTCTTGTGCATATCTCGTTGTTCCGCGTGAAAGAAGATAAGGAACCTTGCCAGAACACCAAGTACAAATCCAATCTGGATACTTCTCGTCACAGAGAGAACACTCAATGGATGCCGATGCTGATTTCTTGAGTAATCTAGAGCCGCACGTACACAGTGAGAGATTTTTACATTTCGAACAGGAGATAGCTTGGGAGTAACCCTTTCTTGATGCAAGAAAGAGAACAGGACCGTTCTTGAGTGCAGAACGAATCGCAGGAATGATCCTCCCAGGAAGTAACTCCTGATACTCCTGTTGATAGCTCTCAACATTCACTCGACTCTTTGAGGCTCGAAACTTCATCTCCCCTGATTCAATCTGGCGTGCAATCTCGGCGCTCGGCGCAAAACCCACAGCGGCGAAATCAACCTTCTGAATCTGGGCCCGAATTAGTGCAACATCTCGAGCATTCCAGCCAGGTGATCTCTGCTCGAAGAGATGTTCTGACCCTTCGTCAAAGATGATTATCTGCACCAAATCTGGAATATCTGCGAAGACAGCACTTCTTGTGCCAATAACCAGATTATTTAATGAGTACTTCGCTCGCAAGTAGTTGCGATAGCGCTGAGTTCTATCTAACGATGAGTCGATGATAATCGCTTCTGGATTCAATCCATACAAGCGAGAGATTGACCGTGAATCAGGAAGAATTATGAGAATACTTCCTTTATCGCTCCGTTTTGCAATTAAGCTGGAGAGAGCTTCAAAAGGATTTTCATGTGAAGGCAGCTGTAGGAATTCACGACCTTCTCTTCTTGGTTGGGATGGTGATACTTCCTGCTCCCAACTCTCCTTCTCTACAGATGCAACTCTTGGTGGGAATGCTGAGCGAATAAGATCGTAAGGATTGGCAGCCCACGCCGTTGCTACTGCGGCCAACAGATTCAACGACCCTGCAGAGGCAACTGAAATCGGTGAGAGTATTTTCGTGAGAGGTTTTAGACCCCCTATTTCTGAGCCTTCAATAACACTGAGGATGAGACCCTCAACCTCACGCCCACCAAATGGAACTTGAACCCTAATTCCGGTTTTTACTTGACTCAGCATTCCCGTTGGCACGGAATAGTCATACGGTTGATCAAGATGATAGACGCCGGTATCAACCTGAACTTTCGCAACGCAGTCGGATTGAACGCCTTTGACGTACTCTCTCTTCGCCACTTCAGCTTTTAGTCGAAGTGGTTTCATGGCGTGCTAGTAACTCGAGGAGTTATTTAACCGCAGCTTGAAGTGCAGAGACTCTATCTGTGCGCTCCCATGTGAAGTTTGGAAGCTCACGACCGAAGTGTCCATAAGCTGCGGTCTCTTGATAGATAGGACGTTTCAAATCTAAATCGCGGATAATCGCAGCTGGACGTAGGTCAAAGACTGTAGTCACAGCATCTTGAATCTTCTGCACCGGAACAGTCTCTGTGCCAAAAGTTTCAACAAATACGCCGACTGGCTGAGCCTTACCAATTGCGTAAGCAACTTGAACTTCACAACGCTTTGCAAGTCCTGCCGCCACTACGTTCTTAGCAAGCCAACGCATTGCATAAGCTGCTGAACGATCAACTTTCGAAGGATCTTTGCCTGAAAATGCTCCTCCACCATGGCGAGCCATTCCCCCATAAGTGTCGACGATAATCTTTCGACCAGTTAAGCCAGCATCTCCCATTGGGCCACCAATAACGAATCGGCCTGTTGGGTTGATGAGAATTCGCATATCTTTACGTGGAAGATCAATCTTTGCGAGCACTGGATCGATTACTTGAGCAATGATTTCAGGAGTTAACTTCTTTATGACATCAACCTCTTCAGCATGTTGGCTCGAAATCACAACGGTATCGAGAGCAATCGCTTTATCGCCGTCATATTCAATAGTTACTTGTGTCTTTCCATCTGGGCGAAGATAACCAAGCGCACCAGATTTACGGACCTTTGAGAGCTGCTGAGCTAGTTCATGCGCCAACCAGATTGGAAGCGGCATCAACTCTTTAGTGTCATCGCACGCATAGCCAAACATCAAACCTTGATCGCCAGCACCTTGTAAATCAAGCGGATCTACAGCCGAAGAAACTCGGTGTTCAAAGGCATCATCTACGCCTTGGGCAATATCTGGTGATTGCTGTCCGATTGAGATTGAAACTCCACAGCTATTTCCGTCGAAGCCCTTAACAGATGAGTCGTACCCGATACCAATAACTGTATCTCGGACTATCCCCATTACATCGGCGTAACCATTTGTTGTTACTTCACCAGCAACATGTACCTGACCTGTTGTTATGAGAGTTTCCACTGCAACGCGACTAGTTGGATCTTGTTCAAGAAGTGAATCGAGAATTGCATCCGAGATCTGATCTGCGATCTTATCTGGGTGACCTTCGGTTACGGACTCTGAGGTAAATAGGCGCTTTGACATTGGGTTAACCTAACTGAATAAGGGCTGTATCTAGTAGTTCTCGAGCCAGCGTGTCTTTCGTGGTCTTCGCCACCTTGATAGAAGTTCCATCTCTCTTGAATATCTCACCGTATGTTGTCTCGCTATTAAAGATATCGCCTGCAGATATATCGTTGAGATAGAGAATATCAGCGCATTTGCTCTCGAGTTTAGCTAGGGCCGAGCCACGGTCATGGCTTGTTTCAGCAGCAAAGGCCACAATGATTTGCTTCTTCTTCTTTGAAAGTAGAGACTTTAAAATATCGGCATTTTCAACTAATTCGATGCTTTGATAATCACCCTTCTTAATCTTTTCATCACTAGCATCTAGTGGTCTAGCATCTGCAACAGCTGCGCTCATAAAGAGAGCATCACAATCGTCAAATCGAAGTTCAACGGCGCTAAACATCTCATGCGCAGTTTCGACATGGATAATCTCTACTCCATCAATTTCAGCTAGTTGAGAATTGGCAGCGATCAAAGAGACTTCGGCTCCTCGTCTAGCTGCCTCACGTGCGATGGCATAGCCCTGCTTTCCAGATGAGCGGTTGCCAATAAATCGGACCGGATCAATCGGTTCTCGGGTTCCACCAGCGGTAATCAATATCTTTCTCCCTGCAAAATCGTTCGCTGAAGATAAGAGTGATTCAATCTCAGCGATAATCTCTTGAGTTTCAGGTAAACGTCCCTTGCCGATATCTCCGCTGGTTAAAGCGCCCACGGCAGGTTCCATAATATGAATCCCCCTCTGGCGGAGAGTCTGCACATTGGCCAAGGTCGCAGAGTTGCTCCACATCTGTGGATGCATCGCAGGAACTAGAAGAATTTCAGATGTTGAGGCAAGAACAACATTGGTCAGAAGATCATCGGCTCTTCCAGATGCAAGCCTTGCAATCAAATCTGCCGTTGCAGGGGAAATAACTATAAAGTCAGATTTCTTAGCGAGAGAGATGTGACGAACTTCTTCAACGCTCTCAAATACCTCAGTTGTAACGCTTCGACCAGAGAGAGCTTCCCAGGTTGCTTTTCCAACAAAGTTGAGGCTAGAAGGCGTCGGCACAACGGTAACGTGATGACCAAGATCGAGAAGACGACGAAGAAGATCGCACGATTTATATGCTGCTATTCCACCACCAACACCGAGAATAATCTCCCGGCTATTTACCTGCATTGCTTAAACTCTTAAGAGTTACGCAGTTGGTTCGAGGTTTTCGATGGTGAGTAAGCCCTCATTGATCTCACGGAGCGCAATAGATAGTGGCTTCTCGTGAACGTGGGTATCTACTAGTGGTCCTACATATTCAAGTAGGCCTTCACCAAGTTGTGAGTAATAGGCGTTGATCTGGCGAGCACGCTTTGCAGCGTAGAGAACGAGGCTGTACTTAGAACCTGCCTTATCGAGAAGTTCATCGATAGGTGGGTTTGTAATTCCATCCATGTGTGCGCTCATCTTCAGCTCCTATATGAAATAAATCTAGCCAATTAGGCAGAAGCGAATTCTATCAGCCTTGCGACTACCTTCTCGACCTGATCATTGACCACGACCTTATCGAAGAATGAGGCGGCAGCCATCTCATCCTGAGCAAGGGATAAGCGTGCTGCGCGTCGTTCTGCGCTATCGGTGCCTCGACCTTCAAGGCGAGAAACGAGCTCCTCCCAGGTAGGGGGTTCAAGAAAGACCAAGACCGCCTCAGGTAACTTCTTCTTCACCTGTTTTGCACCAGATATCTCAATCTCCAATAAGACGCTATGACCTTCTTCTAACGCCTTCATCACTGGAGCAGATGGCGTTCCATATTTATTCCCAGCAAATTCCGCCCATTCCAAGAATTCATTTCGCTTCACTGCAAGATCAAACTCTTCATTTGAAAGGAAGTGATAATCAATACCTTCGACTTCATTAAATCGTGGAGATCTCGTTGTTGCGGAGACGCTGACTATGAAAGGTGAAGATTTTTTCAACTCTTTTGCAACGGTACTCTTTCCAACGCCACCAGGCCCGGAAAGGACGACAAGCTTTCCTCGAACCACTGATGTCAAGGAAGGGAACTCTCGTAGGATCTCCTCAATCTGCAGACGACCCAAACCTTGCAATCGTCTTGTTGGTGAGATATTTAACTTTTCGAGTAAGGCTGCACCTCGAATTTTTCCAACGCCGCTCTTGGATTCCAGTAACTCCAGAACGCGCATCTTGGCAATCACATCATCGCTCTTGGCAAGCTCCAGCACCTGAGAGATTGTCATCTCCCCTTTTCTGACCTGCTCCTTTACAGCGGCGCGTCTGCGCCTCGAATCCTTAGCCTTGGCAAGCGCTGCTGCGCGGGCTTCAGGAGTAAGAGTTGGAGGAAGCGCCATACGAGTAATTTACTTCAAAATTTCGTCGGCTATAGATCTAGCTCGAGCGGTCATTGCAGCGGCGCCATCTCTCCAAGCGCTTGTGATTGGACGTCCGATGACAAGCAGCGATGCCCCTGCACTCATTGCATCACGCGGTGTCATAACCCGCTTCTGATCATCCGCCGGATTTTCGCTAGCTGGTCGAACACCCGGGGTAATTATCTCTATCTCAGGTGCGACAACAGCACGAATCGCAGAAATCTCAAGGGGGGAACAGACAATTGCCTTTGCCCCAGCATTTACAGATAGCGTTGCGAGTGCGACCGCACTTTCAAGGGCGTTATTGGCATACCCAATCTCAAAGAGATCCTCCTCTGAGAGGGAAGTCAGAATCGTTACTGCAGTAATTGATGTTCCAGGTATCGCATCGACCGCAGCACGAACCATCTCCCTACCGCCAGAAGAATGAACTGTTAAAAACCTTGGAGCTAATTTTTGAATAGCCGACGCTGCCCCAGCCACGGTATGTGGAATGTCGTGAAGTTTAAGATCAAGGAAGATATCTGAATCCGTAACATCTTGAATCGCCTTGACTCCTGCTTGTCCAAAGTTAAGGAAGAATTCGAGGCCCAGTTTATAGACAGAGACGCTCTCATGCGTTGCTTCAACCCAGCGCTTAGCTATCTCTAAATCTGATGTATCAACTGCAAGAACGATTGGCGCCTTCATTAGATCTCATCTCTATGTGCGAAACCAACAGCATCCTTGAGCGTTGCAAATCCACGTGCTGCCAGGAGATCTCGCAATTCGCTCTGAATCTTAATCAAAGCAGTTGGGTTTCCGAAGCTAGCTGTTCCGATGGAAACTCCCGAAGCGCCGGCGAGAATAAGCTCAAGGGCATCTCGACCTGAAGCGACTCCACCCATTCCAAGAATTGGAGTTGAAGGTAGAGCGGCGTGTACTTGATAGATAGCTCGCACTGCAACGGGACGAATTGCGGGCCCAGAAAGACCACCAGTCTTACCACCAAGATGTGGCTTCATCGTATCTAGATTGATAACCATTCCTAGAACAGTATTGATAAGTGCAAGTGCATCTGCACCCGCATCAACCACGCCTTTTGCAATCTCGGGCAAATTTGTCACATCAGGACTGAGCTTTGCAATGATCGGCAACTCTCCGCCGATTGTCTTTCGAACGCCATCAATGACTCGACGCGATGCATCTGGATCACACGCGAAAACAAGGCCGCGATTTTCAACATTAGGGCATGAGATATTTACTTCTACCGCGCTGAGTCCGGAGATAGAACGGAGTTTGCGTGCAAGAGTTGAATACTCCTCAATAGTTTCACCAGCGATTGAAACAACAACACGCGCCTTCTGTTCCAATAACCACGGAACGTCATTGGCTAGAAAAGCGTCTATTCCAGGACCTTGCAACCCGATCGAATTAAGCATTCCAGAAGGAGTCTCAGCCATTCGTGGAGTAGGGCGTCCATGTCGAGGCTTCGTCATAACTGATTTCGTAACCACTGCGCCGATGCTATTGAGAGGGAAGAATTGAGCTAACTCCTTACCGCTACTTGCACATCCACTTGCAGTAAAGATTGGAGATGGAAACCAGGCATTGCCTAACGTTGTGGACATATCTACCGGAAGAGTCATCCTTGCGCCTCCGGTACTTGCCCGACGAGTTCCCATTTAACTCTTGAGCCATCCATCACGGGACCATCAATACAAGAACGCAACATCGAAACGCTTCCATCATCACCAATAATTGGCAGAACACAGGTCATGCAGATTCCAATGCCACAAGCCATTGACTCTTCGACTGCGCATTGGTGGATTACATCGGTTTCAGCAACCAACTCCGTGATTGCCCTGAGCATCCCCATCGGCCCACAGGAGTAAATAACATCAATATTTCTATTCTGAATGATTTCAAGAAGAGACTCTGTAACGCGACCCTTCTCCCCCATCGATCCATCTTCTGTGTAAATCTTGAGCGAATTTACCGAACGCTTACCTTCGAGTGGTGCATAAATCTTTGAACCAACGCTCGCTCCGAGCAACATATCTACTTTGCAATTACGGTTCTTAAGAACATCTGCAAGGCCAAAGAGTGGAGCTGACCCATACCCACCACCGATGAGCAGCGCATTGATTGGTTCGGTTGGTATTCCAAATGCAGTGCCAAGAGGAGCGACGATATCTACCTCAGTTCCTTCCGGCAATGAACAGAGCCATTTCGAACCAGAACCATGAGGGGCAACAATGAGCTCCATCGTGCCGCCGTATTGCGAACTATCTGAAACTCGTGAAATAGCAAAAGCTCTGCGCAGAATCATGCGAGATGAATCCCCACCAACGCTCATTGCAACAAAGTTTCCGGGCCTGCAACTCTTAACAAGATCTCCCACGCCGATCAAGATCTGATGATACGAACCGACTCTCTTATTTGAGAGAATCGTCGCCATCTGCTGCGCAGCGTTGCGGTTAATCGCTGACATTATTGTTTCAACCACTCTTGGATTGGCGTGACACCCATATCACCGCGCTGCAACGCCTTAATTCCCTCTACTGCGGCGCTGAAACCTGCCGTTGTAGTAATAATCGGTATCGATCTCTGAACAGAAGCTGTACGAATAGCCCAGCCATCTGCTCTAGTTCCACGACCAACTGGTGTATTAATCACGAGATCAATATCCCCGCCATTGAGAAGATCAACAATTGTCTTCTCTCCAAGTGGACCAGTTCCCTGAGAGTTCTTCCGGACGATGACGGTTTCAATCCCATTATCAAGGAGCAGCTTCGCTGTGCCATCTGTTGCAAGGATGCGGAAACCGAGAGCAATAAGATCACGTGCAGGAGTTATTCCCGATGATTTATCTTTATCGGCGAGCGAGATGAAAACTGTTCCAACCTTTGGAAGAGGTCCAAATGAACTGATCTGAGATTTTGCATATGCTTCGCCGAAGTTATCTGCGATTCCCATAACTTCACCTGTGGAGCGCATCTCAGGGCCTAGTACTGAATCGACGCCTCGACCATCAACTCTTCTAAAGCGGTTCCAAGGAAGGACAGCCTCTTTCACGCTTATACCCTTTGCAATCGCATCTCCAGATTGCGGTAAGAGCCCTTCGACTCTTAGCTCTGCAATCGTTGAACCGAGTGAAATTCGAGCAGCAGCCTTCGCGAGCGGTACACCTGTCGCCTTACTGACAAATGGAACTGTCCGTGAAGCACGTGGATTGGCTTCTAATACATAGAGAACATTCTCTGCCATAGCGAATTGAATATTGATCAGACCTCGAACTCCAACTCCCTGAGCAATCTTCAGAGTAGCTTCACGAATCGCAGCGCGTTGTGAATCATTGACTGTCATTGCTGGAAGGACACAAGCGCTATCGCCCGAGTGGATTCCGGCTTCCTCAATATGTTCCATGATGCCGCCCAGAAGAAGTTCGTCCCCATCAAAGAGGGCATCGACATCAAGCTCAATAGCAGAATCAAGGAATCTATCTACGAGAACTGGATGATCTGGAGTGATATCAGTTGCGCGGGAGATAAAGCTTGCGAGAGCTTGGTCATCGTAAACAATCTCCATGCCACGACCACCGAGTACGAAACTTGGGCGAACTAGAACGGGATATCCGATCCGCTCTGCGATTGAAAGCGCTTCTAACTCAGAAGATGCCATACCGAACTCTGGTGCGGTGAGCCCTTGTTCACGAAGAACGTTACCAAAGGCTCCACGCTCCTCCGCTAAATTAATGGCATCAGGGCTAGTTCCAAGAATTGTTACCCCAGCAGCCTTAAGTCCTGCAGCAAGTCCAAGAGGAGTCTGACCACCCAGTTGAGTAATGACACCAAGAACTGGGCCTGCAAGAGTTTCGGCATGGACTACTTCTAGAACATCTTCAAGAGTAAGTGGTTCAAAGTAGAGGCGATCGCTTGTGTCGTAATCAGTTGAAACCGTTTCAGGGTTGCAGTTGATCATGATTGTTTCGTATCCAGCATCACGCAATGTGAACGATGCATGAACACAGGAGTAATCGAACTCAATCCCCTGACCGATTCGGTTTGGGCCACTGCCAAGAATAATCACCGCAGGTTTGGCGCGAGGCCGTACCTCAGTCTCTTCTTCATAGCTTGAGTAGTAATAAGGTGTAAAGGCTTCAAATTCAGCAGCGCAAGTATCGACTGTCTTGTAGACGGGGCGAACATTGAGGTGTTGTCTAACCTTTCTAACATCTTCTTCTGCAATTCCTCGAAGACGTGCGATTTGAAGGTCTGAAAAGCCCATCGACTTAGCTGTTCGGAGGAGTTCTTCATTTAACTCACCTGGTTGAGCGATGATTCCTGCTGTCTCATTGATGATTTCAATCTGACGCAAGAACCAACGATCAATCTTCGTGGAAGAGTAAATCTCATCTGGCGTCGCACCGCACCACATAGCAAGTTGCACTTGCTGAAGTCGATACTCTGTTGGAATTTTCATCGACTCCAAGAGTGAAGTCTTCAGAGTTGGAGCAAACTCCTTAGGGAAGGAGAAGATGGCTTCTTTTCTCTCCAGCGAACGAAGTGATTTCATCAGAGCTTCGGGAAAGGATCGTCCAATAGCCATTGCTTCGCCGACGCTCTTCATCGTCGTAGTCAGGCGAGGATCGGCATCTTGGAACTTCTCGAAGGCGAATCTCGGAGCTTTAACAACAATGTAATCAAGGGTTGGTTCGAAAGAAGCAGGAGTAACTTGAGTAATATCATTTTTTATCTCATCGAGGGTATAGCCAATTGCCAACTTCGTTGCGATCTTCGCAATAGGAAAACCAGTCGCTTTCGAGGCCAGCGCACTTGAACGAGAGACGCGAGGATTCATCTCAATGACGATTATTCGACCATTATCTGGATTCACCGCGAATTGAATATTACATCCGCCAGTATCCACGCCAACTTCTCGAATGATGTCGATCGAGAGATCTCGAAGCTTCTGATACTCAACATCTGTCAGCGTTAACGCAGGAGCGACTGTGATTGAGTCGCCTGTATGTACTCCCATGGGATCAATATTCTCAATGCTGCAGACAATTACAACGTTATCTACCTTGTCACGCATTACTTCAAGTTCATATTCTTTCCAGCCGATGATTGACTCTTCAATCAAAACCTCTGAAGTCGGGCTATGTCGAAGCCCTGCACCAGCTATTTGTTCGAGAGTCACCTTATCGAAGGCGATTCCAGAACCTAACCCGCCCATAGTGAACGAGGGACGAATAACGACGGGAAAATTCAACTCTTGCGCCGCAGCAAAGACCTGCTCCATTGTGTGGCAGATAATTGATTTAGCTGACTCTCCCCCAATTTTTTCGACAATCGCTCTAAAGAGCTCACGATTTTCTCCACGTTCAATCGCCGCAACATCTGCACCAATTAACTTAACGTTGTACTTATCAAGTGTCCCTGCCTGAAAGAGACCAATGGCTGCATTCAGAGCGGTTTGTCCACCAAGCGTTGCGAGTACCGCATCAGGACGTTCTTTGGCGATGATACGTTCGATGAACTCAGGGGTAATAGGTTCGATATATGTTGCATCTGCAAATTCGGGATCTGTCATGATCGTTGCTGGGTTGGAGTTCACAAGAATTACTCGTATGCCTTCAGCGCGTAAGACGCGGCAAGCTTGAGTACCCGAATAATCAAATTCGCATGCTTGACCAATGACAATCGGTCCAGAACCGATTACAAGAACGCTCTTAATTGATGTATCGCGTGACATTACTCAGTCACCGCCATTTTTGGATATTTGAGCATCATCTCAACAAACTGATCAAATAAATAGGATGCATCGTGAGGTCCAGCAGCGGCCTCTGGGTGATACTGAACGCTAAATGCGCCTCTCTCCAAAAGCTCGATACCTTCAACAACGCCATCATTGAGACAGATATGGGTAACTTGGCCCGGCCCGAAAACAGTAGAGAAGCCAGCATCTGTAGGTGCCTTTAGTGCGAAGCCATGATTATGTGCCGTGATTTCTACCTTGCCATTTCGTTTATCGATGACAGGTTGATTGATTCCGCGATGACCGAATTGCAACTTGTATGTTTCAAAGCCAAGGGCTCTTCCAAGAATCTGATGTCCGAAGCAGATACCAAAGACTGGAATCTCTTCCGCAAGAATCTCGCGAACAAGTTCAATCGTTTTGACCATGGATGCAGGATCTCCTGGTCCATTGGAGAGAAAGACCCCATCTGGCTTTATCGCCTTAATTTCTTCGAGAGTTGAATCATGAGGCATCACGTGTACTTCAATTCCACGTTCTGCCATCAAGCGTGGAGTCGCCGCCTTTATTCCTAAATCGAGAGCAGCAACCGTAAAGCGCTTCTCACCGGTTGCAGGGACTATGTAACTCTGCGGCGTAGAAACATCTCCAACAAGATGTGAACCCGCCATCAACGGTTGCTTTCGAACCTCAACAACCATCTCTTCGCGAGACATATCATCTCCAGAGAAGATTCCTACCCGCATCGCGCCGCGATCTCTTAAGTGACGCGTAATTGCTCGCGTATCAACACCTTGAATTCCAACAATGCCTTGATCAATAAGCTCTGATTCAAGATCATTCTCACTGCGCCAGTTACTTGTAATCGTGGAAGGATTTCTCACGACGAACCCTGCGACCCAGTACTTCTTGGATTCGTTATCGAAGGTATTTACTCCGGTATTTCCAATATGCGGCGCAGTCATGACTACTACTTGCTTGTGATACGAGGGATCAGTCAGAGTCTCCTGATATCCAGTCATGCCTGTTTGAAAGACCGCTTCTCCAAATGTCTTACCAACAGCCGCCCATGATTTGCCTTCAAAGATACGACCATCATCGAGAACGAAGAATGCTTTACTCATAGATTCTCCGCCTGATAGGTGAGCTTTCCTGCGAAGATCGTGGCTGTAACAAGACCTTGCAGCTCCATTCCATGGAAGGGAGTATTCCGGCTCCTCGATGAAACTCGGTCACGATCAACCCTATGCGTTGCGGTCGGATTTATCACAGTCAGATGGGCAGGGGCGCCGACTTCAATACCCCTTCCATGGGTCTCATAGAGACCAATCTGCGCCGGCTTGCTACTCATCCGTTCTACCAAATCCTCCCACGACAGAAGCCCTGTCTGCACCATTGTCTGGTTGACGATTGCCAGCGATGTTTCAAGGCCTAGCATCCCGAAAGCCGCCTCTTGCCACTCACACTCTTTGCTCTCGGCAGCATGAGGTGCGTGATCAGTTGCCACGATATCGATCGTTCCATCCGCAAGAGCTTCGCGTAGCGCCATCACATCAGATTCAGAGCGCAATGGTGGATTCACTTTGAAAACAGGGTCATAACTTCTCGCCAGTTCATCGGTGAGTATTAAGTGATGGGGGGTAACTTCAGCTGTTACTTGAATTCCACGCGATTTTGCCCAGCGAATTATCTCTACTCCACCCGCTGTAGTTACGTGGCAGATATGCAATCGTGACTGAACATGATCGGCGAGAAGAATGTCTCGGGCGATGATTGCCTCTTCTGCAATCGCTGGCCAACCTTTAAGTCCTAATTGAGAGGAGACAAATCCCTCATTCATCTGTGCATCCACGGTGAGTCGCGGCTCCTGTGCGTGCTGGGCAATAACGCCATTGAACTTCTTTACATACTCAAGCGCTCGACGCATTACTAGCGGATCAAATACGCAGTTTCCATCATCACTAAAGATTCTGACTCGTGCAGATGAATCGGCCATCGCGCCAATATCTGCCAACTCCAAACCACCTAAGCCCTTTGTGACCGCGCCGATAGGAAATACGTCGACGAGACCAGCCTCAATACCTAGCCTGTATACCTGCTCTACTACCCCGGCGGTATCTGCGACTGGTGATGTATTTGCCATAGCGCTCACCGCAACATATCCACCTCTTGCAGCTGCCTGAGAACCAGATAGAACTGTCTCAGCATCTTCCTTACCTGGCTCACGTAAATGAGTATGTAAATCAACAAGCCCTGGGATGACCACTGAATTCAAAGCTGATATCTCTTCGCTGCCTTCAAGTGTGAGGTTGGCACCAACAGCAGAGATGAGGCCATCTACTATCGCTACATCTGCGCTCTCACCATTGGCAAGCTTTCCACCTCGAACAATGAACTTTGAACTCATATCAAATCTCCAATTGGCGCAGGCCCTGCTAGAAGTAAATACAGAATTGCCATTCGAACACTGACGCCGTTACGCACCTGATCCAAAATAACTGAACGCGCACTATCAGCAGAATCAGCGGTGATTTCCAGACCGCGGTTCATCGGACCTGGGTGCATAATGATTGCGGTCTTCTTCATCATCTTTACTCGGTCTGCATTCAAGGCAAAGTAGCGAGAATATTCTCGAGCGTTGGGGAAGTAAATTTCTGACATTCGCTCAAGTTGAATACGGAGCATCATGACAGCATCCACTTGATCAATAACCGCATCTAGGCTGTAGGAGATATTCACTGGCCACTCTTCTACTCCAACAGGAAGCAGAGTTGGTGGAGCAACGAGAGTTACAGTTGCACCCAACTTTGTTAAGAGCAGAACGTTGGATCGAGCAACTCTCGAGTGCAGTACATCTCCAACGATGGCCACCTGAAGCCCCGTTAAATCGTTCTCTCCATGAGCTAGATGTTTGCGAATAGTGAAGGCATCGAGAAGTGCCTGGCTTGGATGTTCATGGGTTCCATCGCCTGCATTAATGACAGATCCCGCCATCCACTTATTTGCTGCAAGTGTGTGAGCAGCCCCTGATGCGCTATGGCGGATGATTACTGCATCGGCCCCCATCGCTTGCAAAGTCTGGGCGGTATCTTTAAGAGATTCACCTTTGCTAACGCTAGATCCCTTAGCCGAGAAGTTAATGACATCGGCTGAAAGTCGCTTGGCAGCAGCTTCAAAGGAGATTCTGGTGCGCGTGGAATCCTCAGCAAAGAGGTTGACGATTGTGCGTCCACGCAAGGTTGGCAATTTCTTCATCGGCCCATCTGAGGCCTTTGAGAGCAACTCGGCTGTATCAAGGATGTTAATAGCTTCTACCTTGCTCACATCTTCAATCGATAAGAGGTGCTTCATCTCTTGCCACCATCTTCAATCAAGACTTCATCCACGCCATCCAATTCTGTGAGATGGACCTTAACGATCTGATCTGCAGATGTCGGAAGATTCTTGCCCACATAATCTGCGCGAATTGGAAGTTCTCGGTGGCCACGATCTACTAGGACTGCAAGTTGCACAGTACGAGGGCGGCCAATTTCACCGAGAGCATCAAGAGCTGCTCGAATGGTGCGCCCCGAGAAGAGCACATCATCTACTAGGACAATATCTCTTCCTTCAACACCTAAAGATGGAATGACAGTCGGCATGAGCGCCTTCGGTGGGCGGAGTCGTAGATCATCTCTATGAAGAGTGATATCGAGAGTACCTACTTGGACTTCAACTCCCTCAATCGCAGAGATACTCGACGCGATGCGGTGAGCTAGATGAGCTCCACGAGTTGGAATTCCAAGAAGAGTGATATTTGATGAACCTGAATTTCCCTCAATAATCTCGTGGGAGATGCGGGTAATTGCGCGGGTTATATCCGGCGCAGGCAGGGCAAGACTCATGTAAATCTCCTTCCCCGCCTCTCAGGACGGGTCGTTAAAGGATGTTGGCGGAATATTAGCAGTTGATTGGGATGGTTGTGGATAAGAGAAAGGGGTGTGTATTGAACTCAACTATCGTTCCTGGATGCATCCAGATATCACCTCAGCCCATGTGGCAGCACGACTTCGCACCATTCGCCGCACCCGTTCCCTCTCCCTGAGCCAAGTTGAAGCTCTCAGTTCGGGTAGTCTCAAAGCAGTCGTTCTCGGCTCCTATGAGCGAGGTTCCAGAAACCTGACAATTAAGAGAGCGCTAGAGATTGCAAAGATCTACAACGTCCCCATTACTGAACTCTTCTCTGCCAAGAGCGCTCCGGCACTTGGAGAAGTTCCTCGGTTAATGCTTGATATCCGAGCGCTTCAACGAGGCGGTGAGTTTAGGCAGAAGGAAGAAGGAGATCAGAGGAAGGCGCTCGCTCAGATGCTGCGCAGTATTTGCGAGTATCGACAAGATTGGAACGGTGAAGTAATCACTCTGCGGGAGAGCGATCTAGCCACAATCTCACTCTTACTAAATCTCGAAAGAGGTGCAGTTCTCGAGTGGCTTACTGAGTCAAAGATTCTGCTGAAGAAGATTTCTTAAAGCGGGATACTCTCTTTAATTGAAGATATCTTTCCCAAGACTCCATGAATATATCCAGCCGACTCATCGGTAGATAACTCCTTCGCCAAGGTAAGCGCTTCGTCGATTGCGATTCCATCTGCTAACTCGGTACTCCAGACAATCTCGTAGATAGCAAGGCGAAGAATATTTCGATCCACAGCCGGCAGGCGATCCATATCCCAACCCTGGGCATAGGTAGTAATGAGCTCATCAATCTTTCGGCTGTTCTCGGCGATGCCACCAATTAGTTCTTTCGTAAAATCGCGAATCGGTCTCGCATCTGGACCATCTTCAACCACATCTCGTGATTGCAGAAACTCCAGAGCGGAACCACCACGGATATCCGCCTCATAGAGTAAATCCAGAGCTTGCTTACGCGCTTTACTGCGTGCTGACACTAGTTGGCGCGGCCTTGATATGAACCATCTCGTGTATCAACAAGAACGATTTCATCTTGCTTGATGAAGAGAGGAACTTGAATCTGTATTCCGGTCTCCACTGTTGCAGGCTTTGTTCCACCGGAGGAACGGTCTCCCTGCAATCCTGGTTCTGTATAGGTGATCTTCAGCGGTACTGATGCAGGAAGATCTAGGAAAAGTGGGTTGCCTTCGTGAATCGCAACGATTGCTTCCGTATTCTCGAGCATGTAATTAGAAGCATCACCAACAGTTGCTGCAGAGATCACCATCTGATCAAAGTTAACGTTATCCATAAATACGAAATCGTCACCTTCCTTGTAAAGGAAGTTCATCTCGCGCTTTTCTAGAACTGCAATCTCTATCTTTACTCCAGCGTTAAAAGTCTTATCGACAACCTTGCCCGTCATCACTTGCTTAAGTTTCGTGCGAACGAAAGCAGGGCCTTTCCCAGGCTTCACGTGTTGGAACTCTACGACGGTCCATAGCTGACCCTCAATATCGAGCGTCATTCCATTTCTTAGATCATTTGTTGTTGCCAC
>JBIICC010000098.1:0-3305 GCA_044239085.1 Candidatus Planktophila sp. | reverse complement strand
CAGCTCCACTGCTTTCAATGTTCTATGTGGGCTTGATTCGTAAGTTAGTTGAGGAGCGGCCAAATCTAGTTTTGTGGATGAAACCAGCCGGCAAAATGTCCTTGACCATCTACATTTCTCAATCAGTAATCACTTCGCTGATCTTTGGCCCGTGGGGTTTGGGCTTGTTTCAAGATCTGCAAACCTGGCAAGTATTTGTCCTTGCAATCGCGATTTGGCTGCTTCTTTCCAACCTTGCAGCACTTTGGCTAAAGAGATTCAAGCAAGGACCTCTCGAAAAATTGGTCAGCTCACTCACTAGATAGCGATGGCAGTATCAAAAAGTAGCTTGGGTCGCAGTTATCACAGCAGAGGATTGCTGAGAAAAAACGCTACAAAGAATCCGGCTAGAGCAAGAATTGAAGCGGTAATTACACTTCGAGTCTTACCAATTCTCTGAGGTAGACCCAGAACTCCTTGCTCTATATCCCACTGCAAATCCTTCACAACATTGAGAAAGTGGAATGCAGTGGTGAAGAGCGCCAATGCGAGATAGAGCCAGAGCGGAGGATTGGTTCCTGCTGCGAGAAAGATTGCCCACGGCAGAGCTCCGAAAGAGATGATGTAAGGCATGGGAGAGAAGATTGTTGACTTTAACTTTAGGTTGTAAGCCGTTGCGCTCAGCAAGCCAAGTAAGTGCACAAGAGTTCCTGAGAGCCCAAGTGGCCCAATGAAGGAGATCGCCGCCGCAGAAAGAAGGGCTATGGGAATCAACTTCTGCAGTAAGCGAAGGGAGATTTCACCAGATACCAAAGGTTTTTTCACTCGATTTGCGGCTTTATCTAAAGGGAGGTCAATTACATCATTGCTCCAACCCACGACAAGTTGGCCAGCGAATATGGCAAATGCAATTTGCAAGGATTCGAAGGTACTAAATTCAAATTTGGCAGTAAAAAATGCGATCGCCGTAACTAGAACGGTAGGTCCTAAATGGGAAGCACGAAGAAGAGCGACCACAGCCATAAAAAAAGTCTACTTTTGGTAGCGGAGAGTAATCCCAGAAGTAGCCCCCAGCACCCGCGTTTGGGCAACTAGGGGTACCCCTAGGGGTTCTTCCATGGGGGAATCTCACCCCTTTCTTGCGAAAATCCTGTGAATCTTCATTGCTATTCACGCTCAGAGTGACTACCGTCAGTTGAATGGAGTCAATGAGGACAGCTGTGGTCGACGAGGCCCCGCAGGGTCAGTTACTGACTAGTAGAAGTCCCCGCCAACTGGCATGGCGCAGGTTTAAGAAGAATAAAGTCGGTATAGCCGCACTCATTTCATCGCTCTTTTTCGTCTCAGCTGCAGTCTTTGCACCTCTAATCTCTTGGGCGATCAATGTAGATCCCAATGAGCGCGATGGAAATGCAATCACAGCACGTGGAGAAACCATCGGGCGCTTTGGTGGAATCAGTTGGAACCATCCACTGGGCGTCGAACCTGGCATTGGTTACGACCTACTTGCACGACTTATGTATGGGGCGCGAATCTCGTTCTTGGTTGCGGCAATTGCAACTCTGACAACAGTTTTTGTTGGATTGATGATTGGTGTCGTCGCAGGTTACTTCAGAGGCAGGACAGATAGCGTTCTTGGACGTTTCACAGATTTTCTTCTCGCCTTTCCATCCTTCTTTATGATTATCGCCCTCAGCGCTCCAATGATTTCAAGAATTGAGAAATCAGGAATCGCTCGAGATAACTCAGCACGAGTTATCTATTTGATTTTAGTTCTCGCACTCTTTGGATGGCCATACTTCTCTCGCATCATGCGCTCGCAGGCCCTATCTTTGCGTGAACGAGATTTTGTACTTGCATCACGCGCACTTGGCGCAAGTCATGCTCGCATTATCTTTAAGGAGCTACTTCCAAATCTCTGGACACCAGTAATTGTCTATCTCTCGCTCGCACTTCCTGGCTATCTCGCTGCCGAAGCGGTCTTTTCATATCTGGGAATTGGTGTTCAGCCACCAGCAGCAACATGGGGTCTATTGATCTCCGACTCCATCAAATATGTCATCAGCGAGCCAACATACTTCCTTATCCCATCACTATCTCTCATTCTTGTCGTGCTCTCCTTCAACTTGCTTGGAGATGCAATACGAGATGCCCTCGATCCCAAAAGTGAAAATAGTTGAGAGCGAGAATAGTTAAGACCGAATAGATTTCCTGTTTTCATGCATGAAACAGGGATGTAGTACCCAAAACAAAAGGAGAACTCATGTCTAAACTCAAAGGCAAGAACGGTAAGTTAATTGCAGCAGCAGCTGTAGTTGCTCTACTCGTTGGTGGCTTTGTCGTGCGTTCAGGTTCAGGAGCTTCAGAGGGTGGAACAATCACTTATCTGACTAACTCTGAGTCATGGACACACGCAGATCCAAACCGTAACTACACCGGCCAGCACATCGCATGGTTTGGTTCATATATGCACCGTACTTTGACTGCATATGCACGCGCAGAAGGCAGTGCAGGATCTGCAGTTGTTCCTGACCTTGCAACTGATACAGGTCGCGCATCAAATGACAACAAGACATGGGAGTTCACACTCCGTGACGGCGTTACATTTGAAGATGGCTCAGCAATCACTTGCGAAGATATCAAATACGGTACTTCACGTACATTCGCAACAGATGTAATTACAGATGGCCCAACATATGCAATCTCTATGCTTGATATTCCAAAGGCAGAAGATGGTTCATCTGTTTATAAGGGTCCATACGCAACAGAGAACAATGACACTGCTGCATATGACAAGGCTGTTACATGTTCTGAAGACAACAAGACAATTACCTTTAACTTGTCTCGTTCAGTCGGTGATTTTAACTACACAGTTACATACCTATCATTTAGCCCAGTTCCAAAGGCTAAGGACACAGGCGATCAGTACGATCTAGCACCAGTTTCATCTGGTCCGTACAAGATTGAAAAGTACAAGGCTAAGGATGAAATGGTTCTTGTCCGTAACGACAAGTGGTCAAAGGATTCAGATCCAATTCGTCAGGCTTACCCAGATAAGATCGTAGTTCGCTTCGGTCTTGCTGAAGAAGTTCGCGATCAGTTGATCTTGAGTGATTCAGAGCCAAACGCTTTCTCACTTGACTCAATTCTTCCTACAAACCTTCCAACAGTCTTCGATGATGCTGGAAAGCCAAAGGCTGAATGGGCAGAGCGTGCACTGAACGTTTACGATCCATATGTTCGTTACGCAGCATTTAACGTAAAGAAGGTTCCTTGCCTTGATATCCGTCGCGCTGTTTACTTCGCGAAGGATGCAGCAGGACTTC
>JBIICC010000097.1:0-3319 GCA_044239085.1 Candidatus Planktophila sp. | reverse complement strand
AACTGTTACTGCTCACAAGTTCTCTGCATCAGCGATCGAGAAGATCTCAGCTGCAGGCGGAACAGCAAATACGCTTTAAACCGAAGTAAAACTAGATCTAAACGTGAATTGATAGAGGGAGAAGATTAATGCTTTCAGCATTTGGAATGGCCTTTAAGACGCCTGAACTTCGTAAGAAAATCTTCTTCACTCTCTCAATCATGGCGCTCTTCCGCTTTGGATCAGTAGTTCCAACACCAGGTGTTTCATACACCGCGGTTAAGTCATGTCTTGCGCAGGTTGAAAGTGGTGGCCTATTCGGTCTCATTAACCTCTTCTCTGGTGGAGCTCTTCTTCAGCTCTCAGTATTTGCGCTCGGAATCATGCCTTACATCACCGCATCAATCATTGTTCAGCTGCTCACCGTTGTAATTCCTCGCTTTGAAACACTTAAGGCTGAGGGACAATCAGGAACAGCAAAGTTAACTCAGTACACCCGTTACCTCACCATCGGCCTTGCAATCTTGCAGTCAACAGGTTTGGTTGCAGTAGCGCGTACACCAGGTCGCTTGATTTCAGGATGTAACGTCCCAATTATTCCTGACACATCATTCACACGAATTCTCACAATGATTATCGTTATGACAGCTGGAACATCAGTAGTTATGTGGCTTGGTGAACTCATTACAGATCGTGGTATCGGTAACGGTATGTCAATCCTTATCTTTACATCAATCGCCGCAGGTTTCCCTGGCCAGCTCTGGTCAATCAAGCTTCAAAAGGGCTGGTTCGCATTCCTCTTCGTTTGCGCAGTTGGTGTTCTAGTTATCGCCGCTGTTGTATTCGTTGAGCAAGCTCAGCGACGCATCCCTGTTCAATATGCAAAGCGCATGGTTGGACGTCAGGCATACGGCGGAACTTCAACCTATATTCCAATTAAGGTAAACCAGGCTGGCGTTATTCCAGTTATCTTCGCTTCATCACTTCTCTATATTCCTTCACTACTCGTGAACTTCACCAATAGCCAAGCTGGTTGGGCTGTCTGGATTTCACGTAACTTGGTAAGTGGAGATCATCCAATTTATATAATCGCGTACTCAGCGATGATTATCTTCTTTACATACTTCTACGTTGCAATCACATTTAACCCAGATGAGGTTGCAGATAATATGAAGAAGTACGGTGGATTTATTCCAGGTATCCGTGCAGGACGCCCAACTTCGGAATACTTGCAGTATGTCCTTTCACGCATCACAGCACCTGGTTCTCTCTACCTGGCACTCGTTGCAATCATTCCTATTGCTGCCCTGATTCTCTTCGGTGCAACACAGAACTTCCCATTCGGTGGAACTGCAATTCTGATCGTCGTAGGTGTCGGTCTTGATACAGCGAAGCAGATTGAAAGCCAGTTGCAGCAGCGTTCATATGAAGGTTTCTTGAAGTAATGCGTTTAGTCCTGGTAGGTCCACCAGGTGCTGGCAAGGGAACTCAAGCTCAATTCCTAGCTGCGCACTATTCAATTCCGCACATCTCAACTGGAGATATTTTTCGCGCTAACCTAAAGGCGAGCACACCACTTGGTTTGCAGGCTAAGAGTTTTATGGATTCTGGCCAGCTAGTTCCAGATGAAGTGACAAATGAGATGGTGAAAGATCGCCTTACTCATGATGATGTTGCTAACGGCTTCTTACTTGATGGATTTCCGCGAAATACAGTTCAGGCTGAAGTTCTTCGCGCATTTTTAGCGGAGAAGAAGATTCCACTTGATGCGGTTTTAGAGCTCTCTATCGATAATGCACTCATCATCAAGCGCCTTTCTTCACGTTTAACCTGCAAAGATTGTGGCGCACCATCTGCACCAGATGCTGATAAGTGTTCTGCATGCGGGGGAGCGCTCTATCAGCGCGAAGACGATAAAGAGGAAGTAATTGCCAAGCGCCTATCGGTTTACGAAGAGCAGACAGCGCCAATCGTTCACTTCTATCGCACCGAAGGTTTGCTTGTCACGATTTCTGCAGATGGAGAAGTTTCTGAAATCACTGATCGTGCGATTACTGCGTTAAGTCGCATTCACGGCTAAGAAAAGAATATGGCGATTCAGATTAAAGACCTTGAGCAACTCAAGGTCATGCGTCGTGCAGGATTGCTTGTCGGACAGACGTTGCAGGTACTATGCGAAAACATTAAAGCCGGTATGACTACAGATGCACTCGATGCAATTGCTAGCGCCAACATCAAACGTGGCGGGGGAACGTCTAACTTCCTCGGTTATCACGGATACCCAAAGACAATTTGTGTTTCAGTAAATGATGAAATCGTTCATGGAATTCCAGGCCCCCGCATTCTCAATGATGGAGATATCCTCTCAATCGATTGTGGCGCCATCATCGATGGCTGGCATGGCGATGCGGCTTTTTCAATTGGCGTCGGAAACGTTGACCCGGAAGATCAGAAGTTGATGGATGTATGTGAAGAATCAATGTGGGTTGGAATTGCCGCCGGAAAAATGGGAGCAAAACTTTCAGATATCGGACATGCAATTGAGAAGTACACCAATTCGCAAGGTAAGTATGGAATCTTGCAAGAGTACGGCGGCCATGGCATTGGTACAGAGATGCATCAAGAGCCCCATGTATTGAATTTTGGAAAAGCTGGAAATGGGCCAGAAATCATTCCTGGAATGGCGCTTGCAATTGAGCCGATGATCACCCGAGGCTCTGCGAAGACCAAGGTCCTCGGAGATGAATGGACTGTTGTCTCAATCGATCAATCTCGCGGGGCCCACTTCGAAAATTCTTATGTCATCTGCCCTGATGGCAAGCCATTTGTGCTGACCGCCCTCGATGGTGGCCGCGCAGAATTGGCTCGCTTTGGTGTGGAGATCTCAGAGCTTCTGCAGTAGCGGCTCAATGCCACGCATGACCGACCTCAAATCCTGAGGAGGAACCTCGGACACGCTGGGGTGAGATGCCAGGTTCGGACACGATTTCCCTTTATAAGGGGCTCTCGCATAGAATCGCCCTTCGGCTCCCGCGCAAATCCACAGGTTTTCGTGAGGGTCAACCCTGTTCGTTCATATGAAAAAGAGAAGAAGGTATTGATCCTTGGCTAGTAAAGATGGTGCAATCGAAATCGAAGGCACTGTTGCTGAGGCGTTACCTAACGCAATGTTTCGTGTTGAGCTAACAAATGGACATAAAGTCTTGGCACACATTTCAGGAAAGATGCGTAAGAACTACATCCGTATCTTGCCTGCAGACCGTGTGATTGTAGAACTAAGTCCATACGACCTTACAAAGGGTCGAATTATTTACCGTTACAAGTAAATAGTCCGCTCCCA
>JBIICC010000096.1:0-3345 GCA_044239085.1 Candidatus Planktophila sp. | reverse complement strand
GCCGCCAGCTGCAGGGCGATGAGACCGGCCGCTACGCCGTTGAGTCATATCTCGACCACCAGGCAGATAAGTTGGCGAAGAGATTTGATGCCAATACCTATATCGCCCTCACCGACGCTATGAACTCTCACGATGTAGGACGCGACCGTGGGGGAGTCGCCAAGGCGCTCGCAGCCATCACAGTGCCCGTTGTAGTGGTCTCTATCGATACCGATCGCCTCTTCGTCCCTCGACTTCAGGTTGAGATATCGGAGCTGACTCCAACGGCCGAGGCGCCAATTGTCATTAGTTCAGATTTTGGCCACGATGGATTCTTAGTTGAGGCAGAAGCGATGGGCGATGCGATTCGGCACGCCTTGCAGGTTGCGGGTACAATATAGGTATTACCTCGAGCAGTTCGAGGAAAAACCAAAAAGGACAATTGTGGCTGGATTTAGTGCGCTCAAAAATAAGGCCCAGAAGAAGTCAGTGAGCAAGAAAGCCGCTCCTGCGAAGAAGACTGTTACAAAAAAGGCTGTTGCAAAGAAGGCAGCCCCTGCGAAGAAGTCTGTTGCTAAGAAAGCTGTCGCAAAGAAAGCTGCGCCAGTTAAGAAAGTTGCAGTAAAGCCGGTCAAACCCGCAAAGCCAATAAAGGTTGAGGTTAAAAAGGATTTAACTGCGAAAGAAATTCAGCAACTTGTAGATCTTAAGAGCGCAATTGCACGCAAGAATGAGATTGTTGAAACACTTGCTGCAAGCGGTATCGATAATTATCGCAAAGCTGTTAAGAAGGAATTTATGGCGCTCGCACTCGAGGCTCGCCAATTAGATATTGAGATTCCAGAAAGCACAGAGAAGGCTCGTAAGGCAGGCCTTGGTGCACCAACTCGAAATCTAACGAAAGCGCAGCTCGCACTCGTTGCACCAAAGGCAGAGTCTAAGACTGAGGCACCTGCAAAGGCAGCCATCGTTCTCGATGAAGATGGCAATGAGATTGTTGTTGAAGAGATTGAGCTAGAAGATGTAGAGACTCTTATTGCAGAGGCGACAGATATCATCGATGCCGAGAGCGATGGAAAAGACCAGCCACGCGTTGTCACTCTCTCAGATGAGACTAAGAATGAAGAAGGTTCATTTACCCTTCTCGACTCAGATGCAGATGATGAAGAGGAAGATAAGAACGAGCGCGAGAAGCATAAGAAAGATCTTAAGAATGTAAATCTCGTACTTGAGGCAATCAACGGCAAGATTCAGGGCGTCGAAGTTGCCCCTAAGCACAATATTGATCAGGCAGAAGCGAAGGCTCTGACCTACAAGCAGGTTCAGCAGCAATTCGCGATGAGCACCTTCAATGAGAAGTCAGCAAAGCTCATTGCAGAGGCCATCAACCAGGGACATCTTAAGAACCTTGAAGAACTTCAATACTTCTTCAACGAACAAGCTCGATTTATTCAGATTGAGATCAAGCGCCTCCCACCAGAGCAGACAGTTCTCACAGCTGGTGCTACCGCAGACCCTGTTAAGGATTACCTCAAGCAGATCGGTCGTGTTGCACTTCTTAACGCTGAACTCGAAGTAGAACTTGCTACTCGCGTTGAAGCTGGCCTCTTTGCAGATGAAGCTCTGAAGAACACAAAGAAGATTGATAAGAAACTTAAGCGCGAGCTCGAGTGGATTGTTGAAGATGGAAAGCGCGCAAAGAACCACTTGCTAGAAGCGAACCTTCGTCTTGTGGTTTCACTTGCAAAGCGTTACACCGGTCGCGGAATGCTCTTCCTTGACTTGATTCAGGAAGGAAACTTGGGTCTTATCCGTGCAGTCGAGAAGTTCGATTACACAAAGGGTTACAAGTTCTCTACCTACGCAACATGGTGGATCCGTCAGGCAATCACACGTGCGATGGCTGACCAGGCCCGCACAATCCGTATTCCAGTGCACATGGTTGAAGTCATCAATAAGTTGGCACGTGTTCAGCGCCAGATGCTTCAAGATCTTGGTCGCGAACCGACACCAGAAGAGCTCGCTAAGGAACTTGATATGACACCTGAAAAGGTTGTCGAAGTTCAGAAGTATGGCCGCGAGCCAATCTCACTTCACACACCACTTGGTGAAGAAGGAGACTCTGAATTCGGTGATTTGATTGAAGATTCTGAAGCTGTAAAGCCAGAAGAGTCAGTGACATTCACAATCTTGCAGGAGCAGTTGATGCAGGTTCTTGGTGGCCTTACCAACCGCGAAGCAGATGTCATCAAGGCTCGTTACGGGCTTACAGATGGACAGCCAAAGACACTTGATGAGATTGGCAAGGTTCACGGTGTAACTCGTGAACGTATTCGCCAGATCGAATCTAAGACAATGTCGAAGCTTCGTCACCCATCACGTTCGCAATCACTACGCGATTACCTCGATTAAAACCGGATCACTCCGTGACTAATCCAAAGATTTTCATCAACCCGAAGAGTGGCTCTATTCGTATTACCGGAACCGTGGATATGGTCGATGCCGAGGGAAATCTCATCGAGACGCGAGAAAACCCTAAGTTCTGCGGTTGTGGTCAATCAAAAGAAAAACCCTTATGCGATGGTTCGCATAAGGGCCTTCTGGAAAATAAGTAAGCTACTTAACTTCTACCAGCTTCTCTGACTCGTCCTGAATCTTGACGGCAATAGCAGCTAGCTTCTCGGCATATTCCTTGCCGTGATGTGCGCAGAACATGAGCTCTCCACCAGTGAGCAGAGTTGCACGCACATAAGCTTGTGCACCACAACGATCGCATCGATCGAGGGCATTTAGAGGTGTGGATTCGAGGATTACTTGCTCGGTCATCGCGCTCTCCGTTCGCTTAGTGGGAAGTTCTTCTACTTCTATGGAACATCATGCCAGTTCTCTTTATTCCCCGCTCGTTAAAATGATTTCAATTCTGTTACTTTTTATCGATTTGAGCGCATAAATATCACCAAATTATCGATATTTGAGGCTCTACGGCGCGCTTACGCAGATGCGAAGGGTTCGCTGGCTAACCTTTGCCACCGTGGCTGACGAATTGAACTTTACCCCTGAGACAGATTCTAAAGATAGCTATACCGCAAAGGACCTCGCAGTCCTTGAAGGTCTCGATGCAGTTCGTAAGCGCCCAGGTATGTATATCGGTTCTACCGATTCCCGTGGATTGCAGCACTGTCTGTGGGAGATCATCGATAACTCAGTAGATGAATCACTCGCGGGCCACTGTAAGACAATTGAAATTAATCTTGAATCCGATGGCTCTGTAGAAGTACATGACGATGGTCGCGGAATTCCAGTGGATAAAGAACCTAAGACGGGGCTTACTGGTGTTGAAGTTGTTATGACAAAACTTCACGCAGG
>JBIICC010000095.1:0-3360 GCA_044239085.1 Candidatus Planktophila sp. | reverse complement strand
GGCCCAGCAGGACATGATCAAGACGATCACTTAAAGACGATAACTAGGAGCTAACAACTATGGCAAAGCAAATTGCCTTTAATGAAGAAGCCCGCCGCGGATTAGAGCGCGGAATGAACGTACTCGCGGATGCAGTCAAGGTAACCCTTGGACCTCGCGGACGTAACGTCGTACTCGAGAAGAAGTGGGGCGCGCCAACAATTACCAACGATGGCGTCTCAATCGCTAAGGAAATTGAACTTGATGATCCATGGGAGAAAATTGGCGCAGAGCTAGTTAAGGAAGTTGCTAAGAAGACAGATGATGTCGCAGGCGATGGAACAACTACAGCAACTGTTCTTGCACAGGCACTTGTGCGCGAAGGTCTTCGCAACGTTGCAGCGGGATCAAACCCAATGGCACTTAAGCGCGGAATCGAAAAGGCAGTAGCCGCAATCGTTACAGAGCTCGGATCAATGGCTAAGAACGTTGAGACAAAAGAGCAGATCGCAGCGACAGCATCGATTTCAGCAGCGGATGCAACTATCGGCGAGATGATTGCTGAGGCGATGGATAAGGTCGGTAAGGAAGGCGTTATCACCGTTGAAGAGTCAAATACATTCGGTCTCGAACTCGAGCTCACTGAAGGTATGCGCTTTGATAAGGGTTACGTCTCACCATACTTCGTAACTGATACAGATCGTATGGAAGCAGTTCTAGAAGATACTTATGTATTGATTGTTAACTCAAAGATTGCAAATATTAAGGATCTCGTTCCAGTACTTGAGAAGGTAATGCAATCAGGTAAGCCACTTGCAATTATCGCTGAAGATATTGAGGGAGAAGCACTTGCAACTCTCGTAGTAAATAAGATCAAGGGAACATTCCGATCAGCAGCTGTTAAGGCGCCAGGTTTCGGAGATCGTCGTAAGGCGATGCTTCAGGATATTGCAATCCTTACAGGTGCCACAGTTATCTCAGAAGAAGTTGGCCTCAAGCTTGAGACAGCTGGCCTAGAACTTCTTGGTCGCGCTCGCAAGGTTGTTATCTCTAAGGAAGAGACAACAATCGTTGAAGGCGGCGGAGACGACGCACAAATCAAGGGACGTATTGCACAGATTCGTTCAGAGATCGAGAAGTCTGATTCTGATTACGATAAAGAGAAGCTTCAAGAGCGCCTTGCAAAGCTTGCTGGTGGCGTTGCCGTCATCAAGGCAGGAGCTGCAACTGAAGTTGAACTCAAAGAGCGTAAGCACCGCATTGAAGATGCAGTTCGTAACGCAAAGGCTGCAGTAGAAGAAGGAATCGTCGCCGGTGGTGGCGTTGCACTTCTTCAGGCAGCAACAGCTGCATTTAAGAAGCTCAAGCTTGAAGGCGATGAAGCAACTGGTGCAAAGATTGTAGAAGTTTCAATCGAAGCTCCACTTAAGCAGATAGCAATTAACGCTGGACTTGAAGGCGGAGTCGTTGTCGAGAAGGTTCGTAACCTCGATGCAGGTTTCGGTCTCAACGCGGCATCCGGAGAATATGTAGACATGATTAAGGCTGGCATCATCGATCCAGCTAAGGTCACACGTTCTGCACTTCAGAATGCGGCATCAATTGCAGCTCTCTTCATTACAACAGAAGCTGTCATTACAGATAAGCCAGAACCAAAGAGCGCGAACCCAATGCCACAGGGTGGCGGAGATATGGATTTCTAAGAAATTAGAAATCCAGTAGGAATGGACTTTTAAAGTCCCGCGTAAATAGTTACGAAGGCCCTCGAGATTAACGTCTCGGGGGCCTTCTGCTTTACGATTGCGACATGAAGAGCTTTGATGCACAGACCATTGCACGCGATGCCGCCTTGGCAGATGCAGAATTTGCAACACAGGTCGGCGACTTCGTCTCTGTCGAATACGATGATGAAAATCGTGTAGCCACTTATTTATTTGCAGCTGATATCGCTGGATACCGTGGATGGCGTTGGTGCATCACGGTTGCAAAGGTTGATGAGGATGCAACCCCAAGTATTTGCGATGTTGTTATCTTGCCTGGCCCAGATTCACTTCTTGCACCAGATCACATTCCATATATGGATCGCATCCTGCCTGAAGACATCACACCTGGCGTAATTGTTCCGAGCATTCTTGAAGATACTCGTCTTGTTCCGGGTGTTAATGCACTTGTGCAAGATGAAGATCTCGATGCGACGCAAACTTTTGATTTAGGTTTGATGCGTCCACGTGTACTTTCAATTGAAGGTCGCGATCAAGCAAGTAAGCGTTGGTACACAGGTGATCGCGGTCCAAATACACCGCTTGCACAAGGTGCACCAAAGCCTTGTGCATCATGTGGCTTCTTTATTCCTATTGCAGGTTCCCTTCGTTCAGCATTCGGTGTCTGCGCAAATGCAATCGCACCAGATGATGCACGCGTGGTTTCAGTCGACCACGGCTGCGGCGCCCACAGCGAAGCCACCCTCTAAGCGTAAAACCAGGTCGCAAGGCCACCTCTTTCTACGATAAATTAGCCCCCTGTCCGAATCCCCTCGGCTACACCAGTGAATAAATTTAGGAGTAAGTGCAATGCCTACAGGAAAAGTTAAATGGTTTTCCCTTGAAAAAGGTTTTGGCTTCATTGCATCTGATGAAGGCGAAGATGTTTATCTCGCTTCATCTGCACTCCCTGAAGGTGTCTCAACAGTAAAGCCAGGAACAAAGCTTGAGTTCAGCGTGATTGATTCACGTAAGGGACCACAGGCGATGTCTGTTCATATCGTTGATGCACCAGTATCACTGGCTGAAAATTCTCGCGTTAACAATGATGATCTTGCTGCAATGATTGAAGACACAATCAAGATTCTTGATCGCGTTGGAAATGGTCTTCGTCAGGGTCGCCATCCATCAGGTGCTGAAGCAGAGCGCCTTGGTCGCGTGCTGCGCGGTATCGCTTCTCAGCTCGAAGCTTAAAGCTTTAAATTCCGCTTCGTCGGTTACGGCGAATTGAATAGCGAATACCGATAAATCCAAGTGATGCTCCGACGACGCATACCCAGATCACTTTAGATTCTGCGCCCATCGCAAGGGCTACAACTCCTGCTGCCATCCAACCAATTGTTCCGACGGTGATGAGCAGTACGACGCTCTTGATATCACTTGCCATGGGTAAAGGGTATCCCGTGTCTGCGAGATATTAGTCGAGCAAGATGAGAAGAATCAGGCCAATCAAGGTCAGCGCGGTTATCAATCTGCGGCTCTTAAAGTTCATTTTCTTCCAAAATCTTATGTGGAACATGTGAAGGTGCAATCTTCACTGCAAGGTATGAGAGCGCAATCAGAATTGGCACCATTAGATAAGCACGAGAAATTCCAAATGAGTCGCCCAGAATTCCAAGTA
>JBIICC010000094.1:0-3363 GCA_044239085.1 Candidatus Planktophila sp. | reverse complement strand
TTACCGAAAATGATCTCGCTGCATCTTTCGTAGATGGCGATCGCATCGGTACCGATTTCAATAAGGCAACAGGAGATATCAAACTTCCTGAAAGTTTTAAGAAATCGTATAAAGCATATGTCGATGGCGAATGGTGGCGTCTTGATGCACCGGTAGAACTTGGGGGAATGCGAATTCCTGCATCAGTGCGCTGGGCAATTGCTGAGATGGTTCTCGGTTCAAATCCTGCAATTCATATTTATGCATCCGGTTATGCATTTGCACACGTTGCTCATGTTTTAGGTACAGATGTTCAGAAGAAGATGGCGAAGCACATGATTGATCGCCACTGGGGCGCAACGATGCAATTGACAGAACCTGATGCAGGTTCTGATGTCGGAGCAGGTCGCACAAAAGCTGTTGAGCAACCTGATGGAACCTGGCATATCACCGGCACGAAGCGTTATATCACCTCAGGAGATGCAGATATCTACGACAACATCATGCACTTCACACTTGCACGTCGCGAAGGTGGCGGACCAGGAACAAAGGGTCTCTCACTCTTCCTTATTCCAAAGTTTATGTTTGATCTTGAAACTGGTGAACTCGGAAAGCGTAACGGCGTCTATGTCACAGGTGTAGAGAGCAAGATGGGTCTGAACGTCTCAGCTACCTGCGAAGTAAATCTCGGTGAGAAAGAACCTGCAGTTGGATATCTGCTCGGCGATGTTCATCAAGGTATTGCACAGATGTTTAAGATCATTGAATTTGCTCGCATGATGGTTGGAACAAAAGCGATTGCAACTCTCTCAGCTGGATATCTGCAAGCGCTGAGCTATGCAAAGGTGCGCGTACAAGGTGGCGACCTAAAAGTTATGAACGATAAGGCAAGCCCTCGTGTCACGATTATTCATCACCCAGATGTGCGTCGTTCGCTAATGGTGCAGAAGGCTTATTCCGAAGGTATGAGAGCCCTGGTTCTCTACACCGCATCAATTCAAGATGAGATCGAGCTCGCTCGCGAAGCAGGCGATACCGAGAAGTTAGAGACGATGGAGGCTCTCAATGATCTCTTGCTTCCTGTAGTTAAGGGATTTGGTTCAGAGAAGTCATGGACACTTCTTGGCACAGAGTCACTGCAAACCTTTGGCGGCGCAGGATTTACTCAAGATTGGCCACTTGAACAATATGTTCGCGATGCAAAGATCGATACCTTGTATGAAGGTACAACTGCAATTCAAGGTCTCGACTTCTTCTTCCGTAAGGTTGTTAAAGATGGCGGACGCGCACTTGGACTACTTGGAAAAGAGATTCAAGCATTTGCTGAGACTGGCGGAGTGCATGCAGCAGAGAAGCAAGCCCTACTTAAGGCGCTTGCAGATCTCAATGGAATTATCGGAGTTCTCGTTGGCCATGCAATGGCTTCACAAGAGAAAGCTGATGAGATTTACAAGGTTGGTTTGAGCACATCTCGCGCTCTGATGGCTGTTGGTGATGTCATCATCACTTGGCTACTTCTTCGCCAAGCAGATATTGCAGCTGAGAAGCTCGCTGCAGGCGCTGGAAAAGATTCTGATTTCTACACAGGAAAGATTGCATCAGCGAAGTTCTTCGTTGCCACAGTTCTTCCTCACATCACTGCAGATCGCAAGATTGTAGAAGCAACTGATTCAACGATTATGGAGATTCCTGAATCTGCTTTCTAAGTTAATAAGATAAACTCACCTGATGCTCTCAAAACATCGCGGTGAGTTTTTTCTTATTTTGGGTGCATTTATATTTGCGCTAAGTGGAATCGTTGTCATTGTCGTACTAAAACATCTACCGGCATTTCGGCTTGCTGAGTTTCGATCAGTTACCGCCGTTGTAATTCTCGGAACTTATGTCTTACTCACTAAGCCAGAGCTCATAAAAATAGTCCGCTCCGAAATTCCTAAGTTGGGAATGTATGGAGTTATTGGTTTTGCCATGGTCAACTTCGGGTATTTGTTAGGAATCCAGCGCGGGGTACCAATTGCACTCGTTTTGATTATCGAATTTACCGCACCAATCTGGATAGTTCTCTGGATCAAGTTTGTCCGCAGGGGATTTGTTGCTCGTGATATGTGGATTGCAATTGCTCTCTCCCTGCTGGGATTAATCCTGGTTTCAAAGGCGTGGAATGGCTTTACCTTTGATCTCATTGGAATCGCAGGCGCGACAGGAAGCGCCTTCGCACTCGCCGCCTACTTCCTTATGAGCGAGAAAATCGGTACAACTCGTCAGCCGATTGCAATGCTTATCTTTGGAATGGGCTTCGCATCTATTTTCTGGCTTGTGGTTCTTCCACCTTGGAACTTCCCATTTGAAGTATTCACAATGAAGATGGACCTCGGTGGCATTGCCGCTGGCATATTGGTTCCAGGTTGGGTGATGATGGCAGCAGCTGCAATCATCGGGACTGTTGTTCCTTATCTCTGCGTGCTTACAGGTATGCGACTTCTTACTGCATCAACAAGTAGTGTGATTGGAATGCTTGAGCCGGTACTGGCAGGTGCCTTTGCATGGGTCTGGTTTGGTCAGAGTTGGGATGCAATTCAACTCTTCGGAGCAGTTGTTGTGCTCTTTGGAATTTATCTCGCTGATCGCGCTAAAACTGTAGCCTCCAAATAAGTTAGAGAGGGTCTACTCGTTCCAACCGCCATCGCCGGGTGCTGATGGCTGAATATCTGTAGATGCTGCAGTTGACTGCGTGAAGTCGCGACCTCCACCAACATTTGGCGCCATATCGAAGAAGCGTGCAAAGTGAAGTTGTGCAGAGACAGTAATTGTTCGCCTGAACGGTTCTGTGAATCGTACATATCATCGCGGTGCAACAAGATAACTACGTCTGCATCTTGTTCGATAGAACCTGATTCACGTAGGTCAGAGAGCATCGGGCGCTTATCTGTACGTTGTTCAGGGCCACGGTTAAGCTGAGAGATAGCGATTACCGGCACATTGAGCTCTTTCGCCATCAACTTAAGGTGACGTGAGAATTCAGAGACTTCTTGCTGACGATTTTCAACGCGCTTACCTGATGACATCAACTGCAAGTAATCGATAACAACCAACTTGAGATCGTGGCGCTGCTTAAGGCGGCGGGCCTTTGCGCGGATCTCCATCATTGAAAGATTTGGTGAATCATCGATAAAGAGTGGCGCATCTGAAATCTCGCCCATACGACGTGCCAGCTTCGACCATTCATCATCGCTGAGTTGTCCTGAACGGATACTGTTTAGACCAACGCGGGCCTCGGCAGACAACATACGCATTGTGATTTCAGATTTCGACATTTCGAGAGAGAAGATAACCGCTGTCTGGTTCTCGTGAATTGCAGCATGACGCGCAATATCGAGACCGAGC
>JBIICC010000020.1:0-13486 GCA_044239085.1 Candidatus Planktophila sp. | reverse complement strand
TATTTGTGCACAGGTTTCATGGTTTACGAGATCATCCCGGCTTCCTCGGCCCGCTTCCCCTGCCTCAACAACTAAAGTCGAGACCGTTCACCCCCAAGTTTTCTACCATTAGTAGAAAGTTGAGTGAGCTACGTTGAGAAACGTAATTCACACTATTTAGTTTTCAATTACTTTTTCAATTAATTTGTTCGACAAGTCACCCACGAAAAATTTAAGTGGATTTTTATCTTATCTTCGCTAGAGAGGGTATGGAGCGGCATTCTTGTCTGCACAACTCGATCTGTCCTAAGCGATGTCCTTAGTATAGAGAACGCATACGACATGTGAGAAATTCAGGAAAAGAGGCCTCAAAATCTCGCTTGGTTACCCCATTTGCGGCAGCTGCTGCAGGTCGAGCAGATTAGTAACCAAGTAATCAGATCTGGCTAATCTTTTCCGGATTGGCGACGCGAAAGCTCGCGATTTACTTCGCGGGTGGCTTGCTGCTCCATCAAAGTACTGCGCTTGTCGTGCGCTTTCTTACCTTTAGCAACAGCTACTTCGATCTTCGCCTTGCCATTTTTAAAGTAGAGCTGCAGCGGAACGAGAGTAATTCCAGAATCTTTTGTGCGCGATGCAATCTTGCGAAGTTCGATCTTATTGACCAATAACTTTCGCTTGCGGCGAGGAGTGTGATTGGTCCATGTTCCTTCTGTGTATTCAGGAATATGAACGCCGTGAAGCCAAAGCTCACCATTTTCAATCATGGCAAAGCCATCGATCAGAGATGCACGACCTGCGCGTAGTGATTTCACTTCAGTTCCCATAAGGACGATGCCACATTCATAGACATCCTCAATCGAGAAATCGTGACGTGCTTTCTTGTTCTGAGCGATGAGCTTCTGTCCAACTTCTTTAACCATGAGCTCACCTCCCCTTTAATTGTTTCCTACTGGCTAATTAAACCTTTAAGTAGCGACGAAGGGTAACGAGCGAAGCAATAGTTGAGACCACGAGGCCTGTAAGTAGCAGCCAGCCAGAGGCAGCAGCAACTTCTCCCCATCCAAAGAACTTGGTAAAGGTTAGAAGCGGTGCAACCTTCGTATCGACAACGTACTTCAACGCTGAGAGAAGTCCTGTTGCAAGTCCCCAACCTATAAATGCTGAAATCACACCTTCGAGAAGGAATGGAAGTTGGATTGACCACGATGATGCACCGACAAGTCGCATCACGCCTGTCTCGCGTCGACGGTTAAATGCTGCGATGCGAAGTGTGTTGCTAATCAGAAGCGCTGCGGTCAGAACAGAGAGAAGACCAACAATCAGCGCACCGTTACGGAGAACTCCAAGAAGCTTGAAGAACTTCTCAAGAATTGATCGCTGATCCTGCACGATATCAACACCAGGGCGTCCACTAAATGCACTTACGACAACATCAAATTGTGTCGGGTCTTTCAACTTAACTCTAAATGATTCAGGCAATTGATCTGCAGTTACATTCTGCGCAATTGCAGAGTCCTTAAAGCGCTCCTTAAAGCGCTCATAGGCTTCAGTCTGCGATTCGTAGAAGACGCTTTCTAC
Source organism: Candidatus Planktophila sp. (assembly GCA_044239085.1). Taxonomy (GTDB): domain Bacteria; phylum Actinomycetota; class Actinomycetes; order Nanopelagicales; family Nanopelagicaceae; genus Planktophila. The sequence continues at coordinate 11,926 of JBIICC010000020.1, read as the reverse complement.
AACTGGAAGTGCATCTAAATCAGCCTTAATTGATGATCGCTGCTCTTCGCTGACAACTCCACCAGAACATGATGGTGATTCAGAGAGAGATCCGCAGAGAAACACCGAAACTTCAATCTTGTCATACCAATAATCTTTCATCGCACTTACCTGTGAATTGGAAAGTAATCCGATTCCAAGTAGTGAGAGCGAGATGGCAACGGTAACGATGACAGCAAAGGTCATTGTGAGGTTACGGCGAAGTCCGATTCGTACCTCGCTGAGAAGAAATCCTGCGCGCATCTGCTGCCCCTTATCCCGTGTATCCGTAAACGCCGCGAACCTGGTCGCGAATAACTTGGCCGCCATCGAGTTCGATAACTCGCTTGCGCATCTGATCAACAATTCCAGAATCGTGTGTAGCCATCAGAACTGTTGTGCCCTCGCGGTTAATGCGGTCGAGCAACTTCATAATTCCTACCGAAAGCGCTGGATCGAGGTTTCCTGTTGGTTCATCCGCAATGATGATTGCCGGACGAGTCACATATGCGCGAGCAATTGCTACACGCTGTTGTTCACCACCTGAAATCTCTGATGGAAGACGATCGCCCTTATCTTCAAGGCCAACGAGTTCAAGCATCTCTGGAACTTCGCGGTTGATTTCTTTCTGCGAGTAACCAAGGACGTGAAGAGAGAATGCGATGTTCTCTGAGATTGTCTTATTGGGAAGCAATCTAAAATCTTGGAAGACGGTGCCGAGCTGTCGGCGAAGTTCTGGAACTTTATGGTTTGCAAGAGTTCCAAGATCTTTTCCAGCTACATGGATAACACCTGATGTTGGTCGCTCTTCGCGCAAGATAAGACGCAGGAACGTTGACTTACCTGAACCGGACATACCAACCAAGAAGACAAACTCGCCCTTGGTAATTTCCAAGCTCACGCTATCGAGGGCAGGCTTTTCCTGACCCGAATAAATCTTCGTTACATTTTCAAAGCGAATCACAACTGCTCCTTATTACATGCCCTGTCGAGTTAAATGCTCGGTCGAGACCTGACCCTAGTTTAAGTAGGTACTCACGCATATCCCGGGAAATTCGCCCTTTTTGCGCCAATTCACAGATAGGTATAAATCACATTACGCGTGTGTAGAGCGGCGCCAACGAATTCCAGCCTCGATGAAATCATCGATTTCTCCGTTTAATACAGCTGCTGTGTTTCCTGTTTCATGGTTATTGCGGAGATCTTTCACCATTTGATACGGCGCAAGAACATAGGAACGCATCTGATTTCCCCATGATCCTGAGTTATCACCCTTGAGCGCATTGATCTTCGCCTGCTCTTCTTGGCGACGGCGTTCTAGAAGTTTGGATTGCAGAACTGCCATTGCTGTCGCCTTATTTTGAATCTGCGAACGTTCGTTCTGACATGAGACAACAATTCCAGTTGGAATGTGAGTCAAGCGCACCGCAGAGTCAGTTGTATTCACACCCTGTCCACCAGGTCCTGATGAACGATAGACATCGACGCGAACTTCCTTCTCATCCAATTCAATGTGATCGCTCTGTTCAACGACAGGAACGATTTCTACTCCAGCAAAAGATGTATGGCGACGTGACTGTGAATCAAAGGGAGAGATACGCACTAAACGGTGAGTGCCTTGTTCTACCGACAACGTTCCATAGGCATATGGCGCACTGACTCTAAAAGTCGTCGATTTAATCCCAGCTTCTTCTGCATACGATGTTTCAAGAACGTCGACCTTAAACTCATGGCGTTCGCAGTAGCGCAGATACATACGCATCAGCATCTCTGCCCAATCTGCAGCTTCAACTCCACCAGCTTCTGAGCGAATGGTGATGAGCGCATCACGCATGTCATATTCACCATTAAGAAGAGTTGTAACTTCCAACTCGCTAATTGCTTTCTTTGCAGAGTCCAACTCAACTTCTGCATCCTGCAACCCAGAACCATCAGGTTCATCTGCAGCTAACTCGAAGAGAAGTGGAAGTTCATCAACTCGCCGACGTAGCCCTCTAAGTCTTGTGATTGTCCCTTGAACTCTCGACAACTTACTTGTGACAACCTGAGCCTTCTCTGGGTCATCCCACAAATTCGGAACACCAGCAGCCGCCTCTAACTCAACAGCCTCTGCCTCAAGTTTCGGCAGATCCAATACCTTCTCAATAGAAGTAAGGGTCGCACTTATCTCGTTTATTTCGAGGTTATATTCGCGAGCCATGGGTTAAGGATACCGAGAACTTTTACTTCAATTGCCTAACGGCTGCAGACGGAGAAAACTCATCCCAGATTCAATCCATAGTAATTAGTAGTAACTTTTCTTTCATCAAAAATGCCGACCTTCGAGGTGATGGGAACCTCAGATTGATTCAAAAGAGGAAGGTTAAAGGGTAGAACTACTCGAGCTGAGGTGCGAATTCCTAACTCATATCCGTCACATGAGATCTCTTCTATTCTTATTGCAAGAAGATTCTTTCGAGTAATCGAGGCATCTAGTCCTATCCAACTATTCATCGCATCGACAGCGTCTGCCCTGCCCTTTACGCAATCGATTGGAATTCCGGGATCCTTCTCTCCATCTCCTAGAAGATTCAATCCAAATCGCACTGCCGTATAACTCTTCTCGTAATACTTTTGAAGATCAAGATTTCTGACTCCGCGCTGAGCTGCAGCTTCAGTCGCTTGCGTCAATGTGCGCTTTGCCAAATAGACAGAACTGATGTCTGTTAGAACCATTAGGGTGATTACAGAGAGGAGAAAGAGCCCCATAATCAATATCGATATCGAACCTCTCTCATCACGGAGAAGTTTCACTCTCAACCTTTGCATCAAGCCCATGGCGATACGTATTCAATTGCCGCAACTTCAAAGGAAGGGTTTTTGGAATCTCGTGATGTCAAACGAACAATCACTCGCGAATCTGGCGAAATGCACGGTGAGGCAGAGCAGCTTATTTGAACACCAATATTCTCCTGGCCTAGCACCGCACCACCTTTGACAATAACTTGATTTGCGACGTAATAGGCAATCTCATCATTGCTGCTAGAAACAAAAGCTCTCACCGACTCTCGAGCCAAAGTTCTGAGGGAGTCTTGAGAATCACTAGCGTTCGAAAACTGCCCAATGAAAATAAAGAGTGGTATGAAAAGTGGAATTGCGAGAATCGTGAACTCAACTGACGCACTCCCACGTTGATCCAGAAGAACCATTGACCTCTTTGCTGAGCCCACGGTAAATAGACGACGGAGGTTTGAGAGTTTCACCGTTGATTCTCAATTAGAGCTAATCCACTGACTTCTATACCTGGCTCTCTACCCATAATTTGTCGTAGACCAGGAATCAAGGCAGGCAAGATTCCTTGCTGACGGCTGACTACTAAATCTAAATTATGGTTCGAATCAGGGGAATCGATATGCACGAAAGTGTCAGATGGAAGAAAGTTTCCGGAGATAGCTCGCCGCGAAGCCCCATCTTGAGCCGAAGTTTTTGCGAGATTGCGAGCGTGGATTGCAATTGTTAGCTGAGTGGCAATAAGAAATATCGCAATGAGCGGAATAAGCACCATCGCGCTCTCAGTGCTCCCAGCTTGGCAGAGAACTTTGCGCTTCACTTTCCCAAACAATTTCTAGCGAATTCCATTCATAGCATCAAGGGAATTCTTCAAAATTGATGTCAGGCGAGGTGCCGCTATTGTCCAAATCGCTGTTACTAAACCTGTCGTCATCAGAACTACTAGGACCCAACCTGGGACATCTCCTCTTTCATTGTTTAGGGCTTGAAAAAGCCTCGTTCTCTTGAAATCAATAAGTTTGACCGAGAGATAATTTGAGAGGTTGATTGCTAGATCTTCAGATACTTCCGATACTTTCTTCATTCTTCTTCCTTTTCTGTTGTTGGAGTTAACTCGTAGCAAAGAGATTGAGATTGGATAGCGATGGCCAGAGCGCAAAAAGTATTGAGATTGGGAGAATGAGAAATACAACCGGAATCATCATTGCAATCTCTGATTTTCCTGCTGCACTCAATACTCGATTTCGCTGAAAATCTCGCGCCTCTTTTGCATGGCTATGAAGCACTTCGATGAGTGGAGCACCGCGAGATGTTGCTATAACAATCGCATCTACAAAACGTCTCACGGCGATTGAATGCACCCGCCTGCTCATAAGATCTAAGGCTTGGTTTATTGGTCTCCCTCTTGAGACATCATCTATAACCAACCCAAATTCGTAGGTGAGTGGACCACTACCTCGAGTTGATACACGTCTCAAAACAGTAAGTGGAGATTCACCAGCAGAGAGAGCTAGCGTCATCATTTCGACAACCCCCGGAAAATCAGACTCGATACGAGTTCGATGAGCCTTAACCTTGCTATTCAACGACTTCTCAATGAAGGCAAAGATTGTTACAGGTATAACTAATGTCATCGCAAAGATTAGAAGTAATGAACTCCCTTGAATCAGGAGAAAGATAACCAGCGGAAGAGTGAGCGCGCCACAGAGGAAAATTTCCTTGAGTCGAAAATTCTCATATGCAATCTCTCCTGGTGCTCCAATCTCTGTCAACTTACTTCGAGCAGAAGTACGGTCCGAACTTCTGCGAACCGAATTAAGAAAATAGTTTTCCCAAGAGAAATCCTCATTTGCAAGGATCAGGGCTGGAATCAAGAAAAGTAGGGATATCAGGAGAATATCTCTCATCGTTGCCCCGAGAAGATTCGGGTCTGCTGTGGGATTCGTCCGAGTCTATTCATCCAAAGATATGCAAATGTAGTCATTACGAGTCCCGAGGCAAGAATCAGGATGCCTGAGCTATTTGAAAAAGCTTCTACTGTAGAACGTTGCGTGGAGAGAAGAAGCAGCAGAATCCAGGGTGCACCTGCTGAGAGGTGTGCCGAATTCTTAATCCAATTCTGTTTTACCGAGATTTCTCGACGTAGCGAGAGATCTTCGCGGATGAAATTACCCAACAAACGCAGAATCGTCATTAACTCTGCACCTCCCAAAGTCTTTGAGATCAAAACAGCTTCAATGATGAGATCTGTACTTGGTTGTGCAAGTTCATCTTTGACTTTCTCCAATGAAGCGTAGAAATCACCCGAGTTGTGAAGATCCTCTTGAAAATCTCTAAAGTAGGGAGCAAGCACCGATGGGCCACGAACCGCTAAACCGCTCAAGGATTCGCTCAGCGATAAACCAGATTGAAGCCCTGTAATTAAATGGTCAATCATTTCTGGAGCAGCAGATTGAATCTCGAGTGATTTCTTATCCGCACCTTTACGTTGAGCTACAGTAATGAAAACTCCAATGAATAATGAGAACGCAATTGATATAACAAGCGACTTTGAAAAAGTGAATACTAAGATTGCTGCGAGAGCCATTGACGCCGCAGCCTGAAACTCTTTGGAATCTCGAGTGAGTGATTTATTCATCTGAATGTGCCCAGCCCCTTCTCGTATTTCTCCCCATTCCAGCGCCAGATATTTTCAATCTCTGCGCGGTCATTTTCATATCGGCCCGTCACTCGAGCTATCTCTACAATTCTTCGAGTTCCATCTGATGCCAATGAGACTTGAATGACGAGATCAATTGCTGATGCGACGGTTGGAGCAATGAATTTATGGGAGATGTTTTCGCCAGCTAGTAATGGAAGTGTCTGAAGTTTTGTAATTGCATCACGAGCGGAGTTGGCGTGAATAGTGCCCATGCCAGGAAGTCCAGAATTCAACGCAATCAGGAGGTCGAGCGCTTCGGCTTCGCGAACCTCGCCAACAATTATTCGTGAAGGCCGCATTCTTAGCGCTTCCTTGATTAACTTGCGAAGGGGAATCTCTCCTTCGCCTTGCATATTTGGCCCACGTGTCTGCATCTGAACAAGATCGGGAACGTTCGGGTGCAGTTCAAAAACTTCCTCAATGGTTATCACTCGCTGGGAAAGTGGAATTTCAGAGGTCAATGCATTCAGGAGTGTTGTTTTCCCAGCCTGTGTTCCACCGCTAACCAGAATGTTTAGCCCTGCTTTAACAGCTTCCTTCAGTTGTATAGCAATCTCACTTGTCATTACTTCACGTGATGCCAAACCCTCTAAGGAAATATGGTGAAGTAAATGCTTACGGATATTTACCGCCCAATGTTCAGCAGTGATTTCAGGAATGACAACATGGAGCCTGCTTCCATCTGGAAGTCGTGCGTCAACAAATGGTTGAGAGATATCTAATCTGCGACCACTCCAGAGCAATGTGCGTTCAATTAAATCTCTTACCACCTCAGAAGTAAGTACTAAATTTGTGAGGTGGCTCTTTCCCTCACGGGCGACAAATATTCGCTCAGGTGAGTTAATCCAGATTTCTTCAACGCTGGCATCGCGAATTAGGGATGCAATGGGACCAAAGACGAGATCTGAATCCATGGTTTCCATGTCGGGAAGTTAGAACATGAATGACATTCTCAAGGTGAAAGTGTTGATACCTGTGGATTTTGAGGGTTGTGGCTAACGCTTGGGAACTGTTCGTAACTCTTGGTTATCTAATCGATTTAAGATTTCAAGGGAGCTCTCTTTGGGGGTTACCTCAAGAATTGCGAAATTACATGAGAATCCTTCGAGCTCCCAACTCGAGAGAATTCTTTCGGCTAGGGCAACCGCCACAAGAGATGAGCTCTTCAAAATAAGCGTGAACTCCAAAAGACCCAAGCGTGCACATAGATCTTCTGACCTAATGGAAGATTTGAGTAATTCGGCGAAGGAGAGCACTGCACTTTCGTAGTGAGATTCACTGGGATGAGTCCCGAAGGTCTCGCATAAGATGAATTTAACGAGAGATAAGCGCGATTTATTCCTCTCTGCAGTTGCTAAATCTCTCCTTAGGTTTTCATAAAAGTAAGGTGGGGCAGCTAAATGGGTTAATGAGTCGCGAAGACCATCATGAGCAAATGTCATTCTGGGTATCCCCTCATCAAATTGAAAGAATCTCTAAGGGCGCTGATAAAGTTGTATTCATGAGCAGCAACTCCGCATCTAGCAATACTCCCAAGCGATCAGCTAAACGCTCCAGAGTGGCAGCCCTGCTCTATGTGGAAGCAGGAATCGTGTTTGCCCTAGGTCTTTGGCTGACTGTGCTCGGATTTACTCATGAAGAGAAGGAGATGACACCGCTTCTTGCTGAGATTGGTTTTTCTCTCGCGGGTGCAGCTGGATTATTTGCATGTGCTCGTGGATATGTTAACGGCAAGGTTTATGGAAGATCGCCAACAATCTTGGCTAACTTAATTGCAGTTGGTGTTGCTTACTACCAGATTCAAGGTGCCTTCTATATCGGTGCAGTAGTAATTCTTTCACTTGCGCTACCGACTTTGTACTTCGCTCTTGCTATTGCAAAAGAAGAGGGCTAGTAGCTGCTCTTTATCAATATTCCCAGTAAAGAACTTTGCTAATTACCAAGGAACTATCTTCTGGTCTTCCCAGAGAACGCCGGTAACTTTCTCGGCATCAATTGTTCCTGCAGAGTTAAATGGTCGTGTTGCTAACCAGATTGCAGTTGCTGCACCCTCTTCGGCAGAACGTGGTGCATCGGCGCCACCCATATCTGTTCGTGAATGGTTAGGACAGATTGCATCAACGAGGAATCCGCGAGCGCCAAGTCCTGTTTCATGTGCAAGGTTGCGAACGAGTGCGTTCACTCCCGCTTTGCTAATTCTGTATGGAGCAAGACCGCCAGCATTTCCTGGTCCTGACATACGTCCCAAACATGCAGAGAAGATAATGACTCGGCCATTACGAGCATCTGCCATAGCTGGCGCTATTCCATTTACTAATTGGAATACAGAGTCGAGGTTAATCGCCATCACTCTGCGCCACTCTGCATCATTTGTCTTCAAGGTCTTCGACATCTTCTCGCTCATAACCCCGTGAGCAAGGATGAGAAGTTGTGGAGTTGAAAGAGATTGGGTGAGTGAATCGATAAGTTCGCGAACCAAGTGCGGTTGTTCCAGGTCGCAGGTGAATGTGGAGATATGAACTTCTGCTCCGGCTTGTGAGGCTGCGCTATGAATCTGTTGTGAGGCGCTCTCTAGTCGAGCTGAATCCTTAGCAATCAGTGCGAGATCGAAACCTTGCAGTGCGAGCGCCTTTGCAGTCTCGAACCCGAGGCCGCGGCTTCCGCCAGTGATGATGGCGAGAGGGCGATTTTCTGTGGCTGACATCTGAGAACTCTCTCAAGAATCGGGCGGCTTCGCCTCTTGGAGATTGCGAGGGCGGTGAGAGCGAGAACCTGCCGGCAAAATGTGCTCAATCTCGCGGTTTTAGGCTTGGACCTGCATTTATTTGCTCGGCGTGCAGCCGATAGTCTTACCCCTGTTCTAGCGCGGTAATTCTCCGCAATAGATATGTAATGAGATTACAGGCTACGAAGGTCGCAAAGGAGCGCTCAGTGTCGCAATCAGGTCAGGACTTTGGAGCAAATGATTGGCTCGTTGAAGAGATGTACGAGCGATACCAATCAGATCCAACTTCAGTACCAAGCGAATGGGTAACGTACTTTCAGAATAATCCGCAGGCGGGAACAACAACACAGACTCCAGCTACTGCAACACCCAGCGCCGGAACACCGCCAACACCAAAGCCTGTAACTCCACCAAATATTTCTATGCCGGGAACACCTGCACCAGTTGCACCTGCTGCATCTGCTCCTGTTGCAACACCGGTTGCTCCAGCGGCTCCAGTTCAACAGGCACCTGCTGCTCCAGCTGCACCTACACCGTCACAACAAGTTGTGCGAAATGTTGCAGCAACACCTGCAACTCCGGCAGATCCCATTGCAAAGCCAATTCCAACTTTAGTAACACCTAGTGCATCAAAGCTTGAACCAATTCGCGGAGTATCTGCACGCGTTGTCCAGAGCATGGAAGCATCGCTGACAGTTCCAACAGCAACTTCAGTTCGTGCAATTCCTGCGAAGTTGATGATCGATAACCGCATTGTTGTTAATAACCACCTCAAGCGTGGCCGCGGTGGAAAGGTTTCATTTACCCACATCATCGCTTACGCAATGATCAAAGCCCTTCGTGCAATGCCAGAGATGAATGCCTTCTACGGTGAACTCGATGGAAAGCCCGCACTAGGAACTCCTGATCACATCAACCTCGGTATCGCTATCGATTTAGCAAAGCCAGATGGATCTCGTCAGCTCTTGGTTCCATCAATCAAGGGTTGCGAAGCACTTGAATTCGGTCAGTTCTGGGTCGCCTATGAAGAGATTGTGAAGAAGGCTCGTGCCGGAACACTGACTGTTGAAGATTACGCAGGAACAACAGTTTCGCTCACTAATCCAGGAACTATTGGAACTGTTCACTCTGTTCCACGCCTTGTGCAGAACCAAGGTTTGATTATTGGTGTTGGCGCGATGGATTACCCAGCTGAGTTCCAGGGTGCGAGTGAAGAGACTCTTGCACGTATGGCGGTCAGCAAAGTCATCACACTGACAAGCACATACGATCACCGCGTTATTCAGGGTGCGCAATCAGGAGACTTCCTTCGCCGCATCCATGAACTTCTACTTGGTGCAGATGGTTTCTACGACGAAATCTTTACAGCACTCCGTATTCCTTACGAGCCAATTCGTTGGGCACCAGACTTTGCAGTCACAAAAGATGAAGAGATAGATAAGACAGCTCGCGTTCAGCAGTTGATTCACGCATATCGAACATGGGGCCACCTCATGGCAGATATCGATCCACTTGTTTACATGCAGCGCAATCATCCAGATCTCGACGTTCGTACCCACGGACTTACTCTCTGGGATCTCGATCGCGAATTTGCAACAGGTGGGTTCGGTGGAAAGAACTTCCTTCCACTTCGTAAGATTCTTGGGATCTTGCGCGATGCATACTGCCGCTCAGTCGGTATTGAGTACATGCACATCTCAAGCCCTGCAGAGCGTAAGTGGATTCAAGAGAAAGTTGAAGGCGTATCAGGAATTCCTGCACGCGAAGAACAACTTCGTATCTTGCGCAAACTCAATAGCGCTGAAGCCTTTGAATCATTCTTGCAGACCAAGTTCGTTGGACAGAAACGCTTCTCACTCGAAGGTGGCGAATCTGTAATTCCACTCACTGATGCAATCGTTTCAGCAGCTGCTGAGAGTGGTCTTGATGAAGTCTGTATCGGTATGCCACACCGTGGCCGCCTTAATATGCTTGCAAATATCGCAGGTAAATCTGTTGGACAGATCTTCCAAGAGTTCCAAGGACATTACGCCGAAAACCAAGTTCACGGTTCTGGCGATGTGAAGTACCACTTAGGTACTGAAGGAATCTTCACTGCCGAATCAGGTGCAACAACAAAGATTTATCTCGCTGCTAACCCTTCACACCTTGAAGCGGTGAACCCAGTTCTTGAAGGCATCGTTCGCGCAAAGCAAGATCGCCTCAATACAAAGGGTTCATACACAGTTCTTCCAATCCTTCTCCATGGAGATGCATCATTTGCAGGACAAGGCGTTAACGCTGAAGTTCTGCAGCTATCGCAACTTCCGGGATATCGCACAGGTGGAACAATCCATATTGTTGTAAATAACCAAGTTGGATTTACTACTTCACCACATTCTTCACGTACATCACGTTACTCAACAGATGTTGCTAAGTTAATTGAAGCACCTGTCTTCCACGTTAATGGTGATGACCCAGAAGCATGCGTACGCGTTGCACGTCTAGCCTTCGAGTACCGTCAAGAATTCAATAAGGATGTCGTCATCGATATGGTCTGCTACCGACGTCGCGGACACAATGAAGGTGACGAGCCAAGCTTTACTCAGCCACTGATGTACAAGCTGATCGATGCAAAGCGCACAACACGTACCTTGTATACAGATGCGCTCGTTGGCCGTGGAGATATCACTCCAGCAGAGGCTGAAGAGATCGCACGCGATTACCAAGCACAGCTTGAGGAAGTCTTCGCATCCGTTGCAAACTACGAGGAACATAGCGATCCAAACTTCGTAGTTCCTGCCGTTCCAAATGCAGAAGATGTTCCTACATTTATCTCTGAACAACTTATCCGCGAAATCGCAGCGACACAGACTGCAATTCCAGAAGGATTTAATGTCCATCCGAAGTTACTTCCGCAGCTTCAGAAGCGTGCAGAGTCCATCAACGACGGAACAATCGACTGGTCAACTGGTGAAATGCTTGCATTCGGTTCACTTCTGAAAGAAGGACGCCCAGTTCGCCTTGCAGGTCAGGATTCACGTCGCGGAACATTCTCAAACCGCCACGCAGTCATCATCGATAAAGAGAATGGCAACGAGTGGACACCACTTCGTTCGCTCATCTCTGATGCAAATCAATTCTTCGTCATCGACTCACTCTTGAGCGAATATGCAGCGATGGGCTTCGAATACGGATACTCAGTTGTTCGTGAAGAAGCGCTCGTACTGTGGGAAGGCCAATTCGGTGACTTCGCAAATGGTGCACAGACTGTTGTCGATGAATTCATCTCTTCAGCTCTTCAAAAGTGGGGCGAGCGTTCATCTGTAGTGCTTCTTCTCCCACATGGATATGAAGGACAAGGACCAGATCACTCATCTGCGCGTATTGAGCGCTTCCTAGCTCTCTGCGCTGAGAAGAATATGACCGTTGCACAACCATCTACACCGGCTTCGTACTTCCATTTGCTCCGCTTCCACGCAGCAAATCCAAAGCGCCGTCCAATGGTTGTCTTTACACCGAAATCAATGTTGCGCCTTAAGGCTGCAGCATCATCGATCAGCGATTTCACATCTGGAACATTCCTTCCAGTAATCGGTGATACAACAGTGAATAACGCTTCACGGTTGATCTTCTGTTCAGGAAAGATTTATCACGACCTCGTTGCAGAGCGTGCACGTCTCAATGACAGCAGCACTGCAATTGTTCGCGTAGAGCGCTTATATCCACTGCCA
>JBIICC010000021.1:0-12986 GCA_044239085.1 Candidatus Planktophila sp. | reverse complement strand
ACTTATCCTCTTTGCACTCGTTGCAACAGGTGCGCTTACAGATTTCGGCCCAAGCGTCGGAACTCTTGCATTCTTCAACCTCTAAACAATCCGTACGGAAAGCCCCTCGAGAAATCGGGGGGCTTTTCCATTTCCCTGAGAAGATAAGGCCATGGAAATTTTTGGCGCCCTGATTGCAGGTTGTGCAATTGGCGCGGTTCTAGGATTTGTCGGCGCAGGTGGAGCGATGCTCTCTGTACCGATTCTTATCTACGGCTTTGGCTTTGATCCCAACCTTGCTACAACTGCAGCCCTTGCCATCGTCTTTCTCGCAGCTACATCTGGTCTGATTCCGAAAGCACGTAAGAAGCAGATTCTCTACCGCGATGCCTTTGTTATCTGGGCAATCGGTTTGGTGACAAACCTAGGCTTCTCATCAATTGTGGAACGCCTGCCAGATGCATTCATCACAACTGGCTTTGCTGCAATTTTGATCCTTGCAGGTGCTTCAATGTTACGGCCACCAACCCTTACTACTCAGAAGCGAATGCCGACATCTATCCTGATTGTGATGTCACTTGTCATCGGTTCAATCACAGGTCTCTTTGGAATCGGTGGCGGCTTCCTTGCTATTCCCGTTCTAGTCCTATTCTTTGGTACACCTCAAAATATTGCAGCAGGTACAGCACTTCTCATTATTTCAATTAACTCATTAACTGCCTTTATCGGCCACAATTCACAGTGGGACGATGTTCAGTGGCATATCCCGATCTTTATCGGCGGATCTGCAATCGTTGCCGCTCAGATTGCATCTCACTTCTCGCATCACACAAATCCAGAGAAGCTTCGAAAAGCCTTTGCTTATCTACTCTTTGTGATTTCAGCCTTTACAGTGCTACAGACCTGGCTTTAACAACTACTTAAGCTCGCGCACCTTGATGTACTTTGATTGGTGACCTGCAACGAAGAAAAGCAATACAGGGAAGGCAAATGCCACAGGAAGTGATGTTAGTTCTGCGATTCCACCCATCAAGGTAGGACCTGCAAAGTAAGCAGCGATAGCAATTAATCCAATGCGGGCAAGACCCACAGATGGTGCAACTCCTGGAATAGATGCTGCCGCTAAATTAAATGCTGGAAAAAATGGTCCCATTCCAATTCCCGCTGCAGCAAAACCAATACAGACAATTACCAATCCCCACATCTGATGCGAATCCGACAACGGGATGCCGATTGCAAGGCATGCGCCCCATACAGTTCCGCCAATGTATCCACCCCACTTCACAGTGTTGACATGGCCCCATCGTTCAAAAGATTTATCGCCGAGCAAACGACTAATAATCATTGCCAGTGAGAATGTAGTTGCCGCTGCAGCATTGAGGCCCTTACCAATTCCCATATGGTCCTGTAGGAGAATTCCACTCCACTCATAAGATCCACCTTCAGGTATCAGAGATGCCATCAAACCGATACCCAGCGCCCATAAGACAAGTGACTCTTTACCAAAGAGTGGAATCTTCGATTCAGTGTCTTCGTCCGGGTGGCCAAGATGCCCGTCGATATCTGCCGACAATAAAAATGTATTAGAAACGAGAAAGGTGAAAAAAGTTAATCCCGCAATGAGCCATAAGTTTGTTCGAGGTGAGACGAAGTTTGCAATCAAGCCACCAATCAACGTTGCGGCAAATGCTCCCACTGACCAAAGCCCATGAAAGGTCGACATCCATCGACCATTAGTGTGCTTCTCAACTTCAACAGCCTGTGCATTAATCGCAATATCCATAAAAGCTACATTGAAACCGGTGATAAACATTCCAACCAATAACACCGAGACGCTATCGGCTGCGCCCATGATTGCTACGCCAATCGGAAGTAGTACTCCTGAAATCTGAATAACCAATTTTGACGAATGCATATGAACAACTCGACCAGAGATCTGAGCTCCAGGGATCGCGCCCAGTGTGCTGCCGAGAAGAACAAGGCCAAACTGCCCATCACTTAATCCCAGTGAATCTTTAATCTCGGGGATACGTGGAACCCAAGCAAGACCTGCAAAACCGAGGAGGAAGAAGGCCGCCCACAGAGAGTTACGTGCACGAATTCCACGTTGATAAAGGCTCAAATCTTTATTGCTCTGGGATGCCGAAGACATTTGGTGACGATATCTCATAAAGTTCGCATATGGATGGAATTCTCGAGAAGGCTGCAGTTAAAAGATTTCAGGAAGCAGCCACAAAGCTCGGCGTTAAGGGTGAAGTAAATATCCTCGCCGAAACAGCGCGAACCGCTATCGATGCGGCCAATGGCCTTGGAATCGAAGTTGGCCAAATTGCATCATCACTGATCTTCAAACTTCCATCCGGTAATCCATTACTAATTATCACAAGTGGGCGCCATCGCGTAGATACCGATCTCGTTGCAAAGAATTTAGGAATTACAGAACTTGGCCGCGCAGATGCCAATTATGTGAAAGAAGTCTCTGGTTATTCAGTTGGCGGTGTCTCCCCCATCGGCTGGACATCACAACCTGAGGTAACTCTTATCGATCAGGCGCTCAACGACTATCCCGTCGTATGGGCAGCATCAGGACATCCTCATGCAGTCTACCCAACGTCATTTGATGAACTCATCGCATGCACGGGTGCGTCACCAATGGTTGTTGGCGATTAATTTAGGAGTTCGGCTAACAACTTCTCTACGCGGACTTTGATGTCATCGCGAATAATGCGCACAGGTTCAATTCCTTGTCCTGCAGGGTCATCAAGGACCCAATCTTCATATCGCTTACCTGGGTAGAACGGGCAGACATCGCCGCAGCCCATGGTGATCACGGCATCTGATTCTTGAACAGCTTCCGTTGTTAAAACCTTTGGGGTGTTATTGGCGATATCGATACCAACTTCAGCCATCGCTTCAACTGCGATTGGGTTAATTGAATCCTTTGGTGCAGATCCTGCGGAAAGAACTTCAACGCGGCCAGCACCGAGCTGGCGCATAAAGCCTGCAGCCATTTGAGAACGACCCGCGTTGTGAACACAGACAAAGAGGACTGTTGGCTTACTCATTTTACTTTCCTGACTTAGCTTTAGAGGTGAGAGCTTTAAATCCGAGGTATCCAAGTAATGCGCCTACAATTTCAGCGAGGATAAAGAGCGGTGCTGATCTTGGTGCGATTCCGGAGAAAGTATCAGAGAGCATGCGACCAAAGACTGCTGCTGGGTTGGCAAAAGATGTTGAGGATGTGAAGAAGTACGCGGCGCCAATCCAGGCAGCAACCAGGCGGGCGATCTTCTTATCTTCCTTCTGCTTGAGAGCCAAGAGAATGATCAGAATCAATCCTGCGGTCGCTATAACTTCACCCAAGAGAAGATTGGCGCCTGAACGCTCTTTCTGCGAAATATAGATTGCAGAGTATTCAAACATTAGATTTGCAACGATTGCTCCGGTAGCTGCGCCTGCTAATTGAGCTACAACATAGAGCGCAAAAACTTTTCCCTTGATCTTCTGGGTAAAGAATTCAACTCCGGTTACGACGGGGTTGAAATGGGCGCCGCTAATAGGGCCAAGTAAGGTAATAATGATGTAGAGAACGAAGACTGTTGCTATGGTGTTGATGAGCAATTGGATTCCGATATCGCTGCTCAGCGCCGTAGCCATCGCACCTGATCCCACGACTGTGGCAATGAGGGTGGCAGTTCCTAGAAATTCACTCGCTAGCTTTCTGCGCAACATGATGCTGGGTATCCTTTGCCTATGAGCAGCGTGACCAACAATGAGAAAGTCACCGTCGCTTACTTCTTCTCGATTGGTCGCAAGAGTATTGCCTTCGCTTTCTGGAGTATGGCTATCGACAGGGTTCGTAGCCGAAAGTTCACCGGGATTTCATTTTCAAAGCTTCTGGGCACCGGAACAGGTCGGACATTTACGCCGAGCGATGCCGATCTGACTCGCTGGGGAATGGTTGTAGTTATCGATAAGTCACGCCTTGAAGAGTTCGACCGCTCTGCCATTGTTACTCGTTGGCGCAAACGTTCGACGAGTGAATTCCGTGCGGTGTTGGCACCGCTGTCTTCCCATGGGCTATGGGCGAAGCAGAACCCTTTCGACTTTATTTCAGAGCAGAATGATCCGAATTCAAAGATTGCTGCAATCACCAGAGCACGTATCAAATGGAATAAGAATCTGATCTTCTGGAAATCAACGCCACCCGTGGTTTTAGATTTACATCAATCCCCTGGATTGATTACTGCGATAGGAATAGGTGAAGCACCTATCGGTCTTCAGGGAACATTCTCTTTATGGGAATCGGCGACAGCGCTACGGGATTTTGCCTACAAAGGTGATGCTCATAAAGTTGCAATCAAGCAGACCCAGAAAATCGGTTGGTATAGCGAAGAGTTGTTTTCCCGCTTTGAAGTACTCGAGCTTCGCGGTGAGATTTCTGCGAATACCCGTTCTTAGGGCAGACTTACGCCATGTCGATTCGCCATTACAACCCGCGCCGTAAGCGCCGTAGTGGAATCACGCCCAAGGCGAGAAATTTTCTCTACGCCTCAGTGCTGCTCGTAATTCTTCTCCAGATTTCATATCCGCTTATCGATGGTGAAGCACTTCGCATCGTCACGATTGCAACAATTTATGCCGGTGCCTTTGCCATGGTTTTGCATGGACATCTCTCATATGGAATCAAATACTCATCTCGATATCTTCCCCTCGCATTCCTCTTTGGTTTAGGAATCGAAGCGCTAGGACTTCATACAGGTTGGCCATTTGGTGTTTACGAGTATTCGCCAACTTTGGGAGCAGATCTCTTTGGTGTTCCACTTGTCGTTCCATTTGCTTGGGTGATGATGATTCACCCAGCACTGACTGCTGCACGACGTGTCTCAAATAGTTGGGTCTGGCTCTACGGTGGCGCAATCATGGCTGCATGGGATCTCTTCCTTGATCCACTGATGGTTGGAGCCGGACGTTGGACTTGGGAAGTTCCAGGGGCGCATGTTCCCTTTACTCCAGATATTCCACTATCGAATGCATTTGGATGGCTACTTGCAGGAATAACAATCTGCGCTCTCCTGCATGTGATCCTGCCTCGCGAGCGACGCAAAGAGAGCGCCTCTCTCGTTGCAGTTGATGCACTTTTAGCCTGGACTCTCTTCTCAGGAATTATCGGCAATCTCTTCTTCTTCGATCGCCCAGGTCTTGCAGTATTCGGTGGAGTTATTCTCGGCGCACTCCTTACTCCTTACTTCTTCTCTAGCTGGCTTGGCAATAAAGATTAATTGATGATTGAGTTGGCTCTCTTAGCGCTCTGCTACCTAGTTTTACTTATCTCTCTCTTTAACTTCTTTACTATTCGTATCCCTCGCAACACTGCAGAGATTTCTCAATCTGTAACGGTCCTGCTACCAATGAGAAATGAAGAGCTCAATGCGCAAGATTGCGTATCGGGGCTTATGGCTCAGAGCGGTCTGAAAAAGTTACAGGTAATCATTATTGATGACCAATCAACCGATAACACAGCTGAAGTCCTGGCAAAAGCGATTAATGGCGATACTCGCTTCTCGGTGGTTCGCACTGAGGGTCCACAATCTGGCTGGCTCGGAAAGGTTTCTGCTCTGCAGACTGGATTTCATGCAAGTAATGGTGAAATCACCATCTGCCTCGATGCAGATGTACGTCTGAAACCTAACGCTCTATCATCTGCGATAAATCAGATGAATGATCTCGACCTTGATTTTACCTCTCCGTATCCGCACCAAATCGCAAATACCTTTACTGAGAAGTTGATACAGCCTCTGCTGCATTGGTCCTGGATGAGCACTGTGATTCTGCGCCTTGCAGAAAAATTCCCACGAAAATCTACAGCAGTTGCCAACGGGCAGTTCTTTCTCATTCGCACTGAAGCTTTAAAAACTATTGGTGGATTTGAAACTGTTTCACATCAAATACTTGATGATGTTGAACTTGCACGCTCCTTGATTAGCGCTGGATTTAGAGGCACAGTCACGGAAGGTTCAGAGATAGCCCACACGCGTATGTATGCAAACTTCTCAGAGATTCGAGAAGGTTATGGAAAGTCTCTGCATAAAGCATTTGGCGGAAAAGTTGGCGCACTTGTTGCATCTGTCTTTATCGGACTGACTGGAATTCTTCCCCTGATTCTTGCTCTTCGGGGATCGCTGATAGCAACGATTACATTTCTACTGATTGCACTTACTCGAGCATTGAGCGCACTGCGGGCAAAATCCAATCCACTCTTCGCGATGCTGCACCCAATTTCCAGTGCGCTCCTTATCTATCTCATCGCTTACTCTTGGCGTAAACGCGGAACTGTTCAATGGAAAGGTCGCACCGTATGACCGGCCATGTGGGCAAGGTAAAGAACCCGGAGAAGATTGCTGTCGTTGGCGCAGGTATTGGTGGTCTCTGCACAGCAGCACGCCTTGCTAAAGCAGGACATAAAGTCACAATCTTTGAAAGCTCTGATCGCACAGGCGGAAAGTGCAGAACCGAATGGATTGGTCGCTATGCATTTGATACCGGACCTTCGCTTCTCACTCTCCCTGCTGTCTATCGTGATTTCTTCCAGCGCACAGGTGATGTCATGGGGCGCGTACTTGAAATTGAAGAAGTTAATCCATCTTTCGATTACCGATTCCACGATGGAAAGAACGTTAAATTCTCAAATCTCTCTCGCAAGAAGACCTTAACCGCAATTGAAGAGTCGTTAGGCAAAGAAGCATCCGATGAATGGGATCGCGTCATGGTGCAGGCAGAGGCGATGTGGGATGTCTCGCGTGGACCATTTATTGAATCAGAGCTGAAATCACCGGCATCGCTCTTGAAGCGCCCGCGGTTGATTCGTGACCTTAAGACGATTGCGCCATGGAAATCACTACGCGCTATCGGAATTAAGAACCCTTACCTTGCAAAGATTATGGATCGCTATGCAACCTATAGCGGATCTGATCCGCGCTCAGCCCCTGCAGTTCTTTCAACAATTGCCTTTGTAGAAGAAGCATTTGGTGCATGGCACATTAAGGGCGGCATAGGAACACTTGCAGAAAAGATCACTGAACGCTGCGAGAAGTTAGGTGTAGAAATTCGCCTCAATACTCGGGTGGATGAGATAACTACCAAGAACGGCAAGGTCACAGGGATTCACGTTGCAGGTCATTACGAGAACTTTGATCGCGTTGTTGCAAATGCCGATGCTGGCCTTGTCTATAACAAGTTACTTGCACCAACCAACGCCGTTATAAAGGTACGTAAGCAGCTAGCAAAATCTGAGCCATCGCTAGCAGGGTTCTCACTTCTATTGGGTCTTAAGCCAAGCAACGCTGAGCCAATTGCTCATCACACGATTCTCTTTCCAGAGAACTACGATCTTGAATTTGAGGCAATCTTCAGCAGCAAGACTCCGGTTGAGAAGCCAACGATTTACATCTGCGCACCACGTGATCCATTGATGGTGAAAGATCCCAACCATGAAGCGTGGTTTGTACTTGTGAATGCGCCGCGCCATAGCACTGCAGGTGATGGATACGACTGGAGCGATAAAGATTTCAACTATCGATACGCTCAAGAGATCATTTCTCAGATTGAAGCAGCAGGAATTCCAATCCGTGAACGCCTTGAAGTACTTGAGATTCGCACTCCACTAGATTTACAAGAGTCAGTTAACGCTCCTGGTGGTTCAATCTACGGATCTTCAAGTAATGGTGCGCGTTCAGCATTTGCTCGCGCAAAGAATCGCTCTCCGATTAAGGGTCTCTATCTCGTTGGTGGTTCTGCACACCCAGGTGGTGGGCTACCGCTTGTGGGGCTAAGTGCAGAAATTGTTGCTAACGCAATATTAGAAAAGTAACTCGCATAACGCGTAAGAAACTATAGATAAGAGCGCCAAGGAAGAAGTAAGAGAAAACTTCTAGCCCTGGTAATCCAACAATATAAATGAGTAGCGCAATCGCCATAAAGCTTGCTCGCACTGGTCGTTCCGTTGGAGTGACTACTCCTATTTCGTGATGACCAAGTGATGCAAGACGTGCCCGCGCATATTCCTGTGTCGATGCAATAGTCCACATAGAAATCGCAATCCATGCAGGGATACCAATCTTCCAACCCATATAGAGCCAGAACGCCTCTGAGATTCGGTCGGCAAGTGAATCAAGGAGCGAGCCCCAATTGCTCTCGCGCCCCTGCACAATTGCAACGCTTCCATCAATGCCGTCGAAGATCAGTGACGTCACGAGAAGTAGAAGAGCAATCTCTGCATAATCTGAGAAAGCCATTGCTGCAGCGGTTAGTAAACCTAAGAGTGTAAGAAGATTTGGAGAGATGCGAAGTGCGCTACAGATTCGCGCCATTTGATAGGAAATCGAGAGCCACCACGCAACCGCCCCTTTAATCTCAGCCCCGCCATGAATTGCGCTCCAGCGCGCCTCAAACTCCTCTTGAGTCAGAACCTTCATCGCTCATCCTTGATCTGAGAGTAAATCTCGCGAGTAGCAGATGAGGTATTCATTGTGTAGAAGTGAAGTCCTGGTGCACCTGCTTCTAGTAATTCTTGGCAGAGCTTTGTTGCGATCTCAACACCGAGTTTACGAACATCATCTGGGTTATCTTCAACCTTTGAGAACGCTTCGGAGATATGCGCAGGGATTGGAGTTCCGCTGAGTTCTGCCATGCGGTTGAGTTGCTTCACATTTGTAACCGGCAAGATTCCAGGAATAACTGGTAGCGCTGAACCCTTTGCACTTAACTTATTAACGAGCTTCTTCCACTTATCAACTTCAAAGAAGAATTGAGTCGTTGCAAATGTTGCTCCGCGTCGCTCTTTCTCAATAAGAACATCGACATCTTTATCAAAGTCCCCATGAGATGCAGGGTGTCCATCAGGGAATGCTGCAACGCCGATGGTAAATCCACCGAATTCTGCAGCAAGGGTTACGAGTTCATCTGCATGGCTAAAACCACCTTCAGTTGGACTCCAAGGTGCGCGTGGTCCGCCAGTTGGATCTCCGCGCAGCGCAAGAATGCTTTTAATTCCAGCGTCACGGTACTTACCTAAAATCTCAATGAGCTCTTCACGAGTAGAACCAACGCAAGTTAAATGTGCAACGGTTGGAATATGTGTTCGTGCAGTAATTTCAGAGGTAATACGAATCGTGCGATCGCGAGTCGAACCACCTGCCCCATAGGTCACAGAGATGAAATCGGGTGCAATGGAGTGAAGTTGTGACATCGCTTGCCAAAGCCGTTCTTCACCTTCTGGGTCTTTTGGCGGGAAGAACTCAAAGGAGTACGTCACTTTCGTATCTTCGCCAGACTTCGCGCTGCGTATCTCCACTGCCTCAGGGTACCGTTGCGCCGTGGATAAAGAGGTCATGGAGAGCGCATCTGCCGTACGCGATGCTGTTAAAGATGAACTCACCCAATATCTCGCCGAGCAACGCGACTATCTGACCAGCATCGCATCAGAGTTAACTCCAGTATGTGATGCCCTTGAAGATTATCTACTCGAAGGTGGCAAACGCCTTCGCCCTCTCTTTGCCTACGCTGGTTTCTTAAGCGCAGGCCGCGTTCCAGAACGTAATGAGATCCGAGCTATGGCAAGCCTTGAATTACTGCAGGCGTGCGCACTTATCCATGATGATCTTATGGATGGTTCAGATACTCGTCGCGGCAAACCTGCAATTCATCGTCACTTTGAGAATTTACATCGCCAAAATTCAATGGAAGGTCTCGCAACTCAATTCGGTGAAGCAGCAGCCGTTCTGCTTGGAGATTTAGCACTTGTCTGGTCTGATCACATGCTTCATAACTCTGGAATTGCAGATCTCAATCTCAAAGCAGTCCTGAGAATTCATGATGAGATGCGCATTGAGTTAATGGCGGGGCAATACCTCGATGTCCGCGAAGCTGGCGAGAGAGAGCACAGCGTTGAAAGATCGCTTCGCATCGCTCGCTATAAATCGGGCAAGTACACAATCGAACGACCACTTCATCTTGGTGCAGTTATGGCAAGACCTGAGGCGGATTCGCACTCTGCACTTCTCAATACCCTCTCTGCTTATGGCCTTCCGCTCGGAGAGGCTTTTCAATTACGCGATGACCTTCTCGGAATTTTTGGTAATCCTGAAGTTACTGGAAAACCGGCAGGAGATGATTTGCGAGAAGGTAAGCGAACAGTGTTGATGGCGATGACGATGGAAGCGGCATCAGATTCTGCTCGCGCAGAACTCGTTGCACACCTTGGAAAGCCTGATTTAACCCCTGAGAAGATTGAATCTCTACGTACCGTAATTATCGATACAGGCGCAGTTGATGAAGTTGAGAAACTCATTGATCGCCTTGCAGAAGAATCATCTGATGCAGCTAACTCTGCTGCAATCGATGCCCAAGCACGCCCATTTCTCTTAGCACTCGCTGAGACCGCAATCCGTAGGAGCCATTGATGACAAAACGCGTTAAAGGACCAACCGACCATGTCGTCGTTGTAGGAGCAGGACTTGGTGGGCTCAGTGCTGCACTGCGTCTTGCAGGTGCCGGTCGCAAGGTAACTGTTGTTGAACGCGAAGCTGTTCCTGGTGGTCGTAACGGGTTACTCAATAAAGATGGTTATGCATTTGATACAGGTCCATCGGTTCTCACAATGCCATCGCTTATTCAAGATGCATTTAGCTGCGTCGGCGAAGACCTTAAAGACTGGCTAGAACTGATGCCGCTCTCCCCTCTCTATCGCGCTTTCTATGCAGATGGGTCGCAGATTGATGTCCATGCAGATACTGCGCGAATGGAAGAAGAGATCCGCACACAGGTATCTGCGGAAGAAGCTTTGGGTTATCGCAAGTATGTAGATTTCGTAACAAAGCTCTACAAATACGAGATGAATGACTTTATCGATAAGAATATCGATTCACCTTTCAACCTCTTGACTCCAAACCTTGCAAAACTCATTGCTCTTGGTGGATTTAGACATCTTCAGCCAAAGGTCAATCAATATCTGAAAGATCCACGCCTTCAGAGGGTGTACTCATTTCAGGCAATGTATGCAGGTGTCAGCCCACAGCAGGCGCTAGCAATTTATGCAGTCATTGCATATATGGATTCTGTTAACGGCGTCTTCTTCCCGAAGGGTGGAATGCATGCAGTTCCGAGAGCACTTGCGGCAGCAGCCACGAAGCATGGCGTTGAATTTAAGTACAACACAACGGTCACAAGTCTGGATAAGCAGAATGGTCGCGTAAAGGCAGTTATCACTGATACGGGCGAACGTATCGAGTGTGACGTTGTCGTAATGAATCCAGATCTGCCAGTTGTTTGGCGTGATTTGCTGGGTAAGACGCCACTAAATATCAAGCGTCTTAACTACTCTCCATCCTGCGTCACCCTCTTAGTTGGTTCATCAAAGAAATATGACCATATCGCTCACCACAATATTCACTTTGGTGAATCATGGGATGGCGTCTTTGACGAGTTAATCGAGAAGAAGCAGCTCATGTCTGATCCATCTGTATTGGTAACTGTTCCAACTCATGATGACCCAAGCCTTGCGCCAGCAGGAAAGCAGTCATATTACGTACTCTTCCCGACTCCTAACTTGACTGCAGATATCGATTGGAAGAAGCAAGCTGGGCCATATCGCGATTCAATGATTAAGACTTTGGAAGATCGCGGTTACACAGGTTTCGGTGATGCGATTGAGACTGAAGTGATGACAACTCCCCTTGATTGGCAGAGACAAGGCATGGAGCAGGGTGCGCCATTTGCAAGTGCGCACACCTTCTTCCAGACAGGCCCATTTAGACCACGCAATATGGCGGCAGGATTTGAGAACGTTGTCTTTGCAGGTTCTGGAACACAACCTGGTGTTGGCGTTCCGATGGTACTTATCTCGGGTCGACTAGCTGCAGAACGCATTGTGGGTCCGGTTAAGTAAATGGATCAAGCGTTACAAGAGTCGTATCAAGAGTGCAAGAGACTTAACTCTCTGCATGGCAAGACGTACTATCTTGCGACTCTTCTGCTTCCAAAGAGCAAGCGACCTTATGTCCACGCTCTCTATGGTTTTGCCCGATATGCAGATGAAATTGTTGACGATCTTGCGTCAACGTTGTCGCCGCAGGAGAAGGCCGATGCGCTTCGTAGTTGGAGCACTGGAGTTTTGGAAGATTTGAAGAAGGGAACAAGTACAGACCACATTGGTCGCGCACTTGTAGATACAGCTCGAAAGTTTGATATCCCACATCAACACTTTGTAGATTTCTTACACTCCATGGAGATGGATTTAACAGTTACGGAATATCAGAGCTATGACGCTCTCCTTGAATATGTCTATGGATCAGCTGCAGTAATAGGCCTTGAAATGGTTCCAGTTTTAGGTTACTCAGATCAACGAGCATTCGAAGCGGCGAAGAAACTAGGAATTGCATTTCAGTTGGCCAACTTCATTCGCGATGTCAGCGAAGATCTAGACCGAGGCCGCGTCTATCTGCCGCTCGATGAACTTGCTCGCTTTGGCGTCGATCGTGCGATGCTAGAACGCAGAGTCTTAACTCCTGAAATTGTTGAGGCACTGAAGTTCCAGATTGCTCGTGTTCGCTCGCTTCAAGAAGAGGCAGATGTCGGGATTGCATATCTTGATAAAACATCCCGCCCATGTATCCGCGCTGCAAGTGAGCTCTATTGCGGAATCGTTGATGAGGTCGAAGCGATTGGTTATGACGTATTTAATAAACGAGCAAAGACATCAACGGCGCGACGGGCTCGTGTAGCAGGTGCGGCGTATCTGCAGGCAATAACTGCGCGTATTCGCTAAAGTAGTAGCAACGGGAGCCAAGGTGGCTGAGAGGACTTCATAGAAGTCGACCGTCTGACTGGTCCGGTAATGCGGATCTAGAAATTGAGGTTCAGATATGTTCTCCACATTTTTCACTGCATGGGGCTATGAAGTTTCCTATCTTGAATTCGTTGCATCGATTGCTTCATTAATCGGTGTCACT
>JBIICC010000019.1:0-13912 GCA_044239085.1 Candidatus Planktophila sp. | reverse complement strand
GGCGCCGGTGGAAGCTCCCGAGGGAACACGGGCAGTGTGTATCGAAGTGTCATCAAGTGCGATGGAGGCAGCAACTGTTGGTCGCCCCCGTGAGTCAAGGACTTGATATCCATGCACCTTTGTAATCTTCATCAGATTCCTTCACTGAATAGTTCTAGTAAATTCAAAGGAATTTCGCGTGAAAGTGCACTCTTGCAGTGCTTAGCCAGCCGGTGTTGCGCAGAGTCATCCAAGTAATTGACCAGTGATGTTCCTTCAACACGAGCAAGAGCAATCAGAGCGGTGTGCCAGGCAAGAGTAGGAGAATGCGTTACCTCACTCTGTGCATCGTATGCCGCCAGAAATTCTTGAGCTGTTTGACGAAGACTCTCGCGCTTAACCGGATCTTCTTCTCGGAAAAACTTACAGAGTAAGTGCGCGGTGAGAAATGCCAAGTCAAAGACGGGATTGCCAGTGTGCGTCACTTCGAAATCTAATATGAATACGTCACGGTCTTGGCTAATCATGATGTTCTTGGGTGAAAAGTCCCCATGAACTAACGTTGTTTTCTCACTCTTTAATTCATTCACAAGGCTCATAATTTTTGGAGATAATTCAGGATTTTTTCCGGCAACAGTTCCGTAGAAAGGCGTAATGCGAAGTTGCTCAAAGAGTAAATCTTCAGAGAAATTCTTACGAGCGACTTCTGAACTAAGGCCGAAGTTATGCCACGTAGCCAAGGTATGACCGAGTTTCGCGCCGATCTCAGGATAGATAGTTCCCTCAAGTAAATCTGATTTCCAGACAGTCGCTGAGTGCGGAACTCGTTGAAGAACTAAGGTAAAAACTTCTGGGTCGTAATCAACTAGGGCAGGAACTTGATCTGGTGAGAGTGCATGAAAAGTCTCTATTGCATGGGCTTCAACGATGGCCCTGCGTTGATCTGCCTCCCATTTAGTTGCAACCTTTAATTCGGCTAAAGCCTGCTTTAAAACTAAATCTTTCGACTTAGTTTGGACGGCAAGTACTACATTGGAAACCCCACCAGTGAGAACCTCTACCGTAGCTGTTTCAGAAAATGAAATCACTCCACGGGATTGCAGATACGCGACCACGGTATCTTCATTCAGGAGTTCGACGCTCATTCCTAAATAACTCACGCTTTGTAGTCGTAGCGAGTGAGCATCGAATGTCCGATTGATGCTCTGCGAACACGTTCGCGTGCAGTGGATTCAACGAGACCCTGGATGTGACCTCCTGCAGGGTATAAACCAGGGGAGTTGCGCACTGTAAATTTCAGATAAACAGGGGCAGCCACTCGAACTAAATCAGGTACTTCATAATGACGCACAGCTCCACCGAAATCATCGGGACCTTCAACGTACACATCTAGCGGCACATCTACCTGGGCACGGATTGCAGCGATTTGTTGAAGTGACAAATCTGTTGCAAGGTTGAGTGTCGAAGCACCCAAATCTTCAAGAATCTTTGCAGTTGCAGGATTAGTACATGGAAGAGCAACGGAAGTCTTTAAGATGAAATCTTTTGGAAGATCCCCTTTCTTCTTTGCCTCGCCAAGAACTGCAAGTAGTCCTAAATCTCCGACAAGGACAGAACGAAGTCCAAGGCTTACTCCATGCAGAACATCTTCAACTGCATACCGAAGTTGATCAGCACCGCGCAAAGTTGGAGCAGCAACCCCACCGGCAGAAGAGACGGGCTGTTTTCCAATATCCCACGCTGCGCGAGGGCCGACAAAGAGACAGACCTCAATCTTTTCCTTCTTACCGATTGCCACCATCTCTTTGATTTCAGCATCGGTCTGCATCATGATGCCTGAACCCTGAGAAATTCGATCAATCTTTAACTTACGTTTCTTCGCTTCATCCAAGACGACTTGAAAAGCAGCTGGGCCTTCGACCGATGGAATTTCAATCTTCCAGCGGCTGCCATCTTTAAATCGCTTTGCTGATTCTGGAATTGCATCAGCATCCTGGCTCTGTACACCTTGATTTTTCAGCAGCGCGATCGACTTCTTCATCGGTCCTTTTGGATCTCGAGTTGAAGGCCAGTTAGCCATTTGTGCAGACCAATCTCTTAAGGCGAAGTCAATTTCCGCAGTGAATAAAAGTTAAGCGCAAGTGTAACCACCCATTTACTTACATAGGGAAGAGATTGGTCACAACTCCTTTCACGCCAGGCTTGCAGATGAAGGTCATGCCGGCCTGTGATGGAGCATCGACTTCACCGTTATGAGCGGTAGTAATAATCAAAGTATCTAACTCAGGACCGGCAAATACGCAGCTAGTAACGTATGGCGCAGGAAGATTAATTTCTGCTGTGATGGTGAAATCCTTGTCGATGCGAGAAACTTTTGCGTCGTTCCAGCGAGTTGGGAAGTTATCTACATCGCCAGGGATAGTCGATCGTGTTGGTAGCTGGTGAATTGTTCCATCGGAATCTCGCAATATGGGACCGCTGACTGTTCCTAAAACTTCTCCACCTTGTGTGCGCGGACATCCGTGACACCGGTTTCCAGGTTGCGCCACATCACTTGGTTTTCCAGGATATTGACCCACATCACGTGGTTATTACCTGCCCCAGAGGAGGTGGGACCCTCGCCTAAATAGCACTTTCTCTCATCGAAAACTTCCACCGAGATCTTGCTCGACATCTATAGGCCCCTTAAAAATGACTCGGAAATTAGATTTCTACTGAATTCAAGTTAGTGTAAATTAGAGTAAATACTCAATAGGCGCTGGAAGTTTTATTGCGCATAACCGAAGGGCTGACAATGTCACAAGACCGTACCTCCGTAACTGGACAGATCTCCGTAGTAACAGGCGCCGCGAGTGGAATCGGTCGAGCATCAGCAGTCCTGCTGGCAAGCCGTGGTGCTCACGTGGTAGCTCTAGATGTTAATGAGTCTGGGCTGAAATCAGTTGTGGATGAGATTAAAGGCAGTGGTGGCAGCGCTTCATACAGCCTCTTCGATTTAGGGTCTGAAGAAAATGTACGTTCAACAATTAAAGCCATTGAGAAAGAACATGGCCGGATTGATTCGATGGTAAATGCCGGTGGCATTACTGGACCTACTGGAATGCAAACAGAAGACATTACTTGGGATCAATTCCTTAAGCCTCTGACTATCGATCTCTTCGGAGCAATATGGATTACACAGGCAGTGATGCCCCTTATGAAAGAGCGCAAGTACGGCCGTATTGTTCAAGTTGTATCTATCGCAGGTAAAGAGGGCAACCCTGGGATGTCTCCGTACAACACTGCAAAGGCAGGACTTATTGGTTATGTAAAAGGTGTGGCGAAAGAGGCTGCAGCATCTGGAGTAGTAATCAACTCATTAGCACCAGCTGTTATTCGCACAGCGATTAACGAGAACACAACTGAAGATACGATGAAATATATGATCTCTCGAATTCCTATGGGGCGTATCGGAGAATCAGAGGAAGTTGCCGAGCTGATCGCCTTTATGGCTTCACCGGCTTGTTCCTTCACAACCGGCTTTACCTTCGATGTATCAGGTGGGCGCGCTACGTACTAGAGGCACTTTTAAAACTGGGGCCGGAAGTAAAGCTGACTTTACCTACTCAGGAAATGCATTTATTCTTTTTTTCGCCCTGATTAGTCTCTATCTATTCGAGCTTAAAAGAACCTAGAGGCGTAACGTTTTAAGTTATCGAAACGTTATCTCTGTGCGACTCAAAACCCTTGTTTTATCCATTAAGTATGAAGTATAAAAGGGCACGGGTCGATTCTCGATTCGAAACCCAACAGTTGCAATAGATAAGCAAACACTATTGGAGATTGAAGAGATGCTTACTCTCGTCGAGGAGGTTCAGGCAGATGTCTGATCTGTACACACTTGGGGAAGTCATGGCGCTCTTTCTTGCTATCGACACAGATGATGTGGCGACTGCGCAAAAGTTTGAATTATCTATTGCTGGTGCTGAAGGCAATGTTGCGGTGGCGGTAACACGCCTTGGTTTAAGCGCATCTTTGATCTCTCGATTAGGTACTGATCAGCTGGGAAAAAATATTCTTGCAAATCTTAAGAGAGAAGGCGTTTACGTAGATGGTGTCAAAACTGTAGATTCATATACTCCCGCTCTTGTGCGCAACCGAGGCCAAGAGAACCCGGTGGATGTCACCTACCTTCGTAAATCTTCCGCTGGTTCGACCATCTCTGTCGAAGATGTTGAAGAGAAGGCAATCGCTTCATCTCGCTGGGTGCACGTCACTGGAATATCAGTTGCAATCTCTGAAAGTTCTGCTGCAGCCGTGGCAAAGGCAATGGAGTTAGCCAGAAAGAACAGCGTTCCAATTAGCTTCGATATAAATTTGCGACGTAAGCTCTGGAGCGAATCGGATGCTTCCAAAGCTCTACGTTCATTAATTCATGATGTTGAATTGGTGATCGGTGGAGTAGATGAATACGCTGTTGTGTGGGGTAGCAAGGACCCAGAAGAGAATCTTCGATTGGCGAGTGCCGCGGGTGTAAAGACAGCCATCATGACTGCCGGTGATCAGATGATGCGTGTGTTGCATAATGGAGAGAGATTCGATGTGATGCCAGATGTTGTAGAAACAGTAGATCCGGTTGGCTCTGGTGATGCCTTTGTCGGCGGAACAATTGCAGGAATTTTAGGTGGGTTACCACTGCGCCAAGCAATATTGCAAGGAAGTAAGTGTGGTGCGCTAGTCGCATCTCAATTAGGGGATTGGACTGGACTTCCACATGGTGCATCCGGCGTCATGACTACGAGCTTGGAGAATATTTCGTGAGTGCGCTAGAAGAAATTGAGAAGAGTTCCATTGTTGCGATTATTCGCACTAAGACGTCAGCAGAGGGCAGGAGCGCTGCGGCTGCGTTAAAGAGCGCTGGAGTTACCCTATTTGAATTTACAACCACTACTCCTGATGTTTTTGACTTGATTGAAGAATATTCAGCGATCAAAGGCATCACAGTCGGTGTCGGAACAGCAATGAGTCCTGCACATGTGACTAGTGCAAAGAAGGCGGGAGCTACTTTTGTTCTCTCACCACATACCGATGCCGCCGTTATCAAGAAGACCCTTGATCTCAATCTACTTTCTATTCCAGGTGTCGCAACTCCCACAGATGTAGCGCGAGCTTTACAAGCAGGCGCCAATACTTTGAAACTCTTTCCAGCATCGCACTTTGGACCTGCCTATCTCAAAGCGTTGCGAGACCCATTTCCACAAGCACAATGGGTAGTCACCGGTGGAGTGAGTGTAGAAAATGTCAAAGATTGGCTTGCCGCAGGTGCGATGGGTTTCGGAGTCGGGGGACCTTTACTGGGTGGAGGAATTTCAGAGATTCCATCTCGTGTCGCAGCTTTCGTCTCTGAAATCCAGAAAGTGAAATCAGGTAAGTAATGAAGATAACTAAAATCACTACGACGGTTGTCAATGCAAAGATGCGCAACTGGGTTGTTGTCCGGGTCTATGGAGCTGGAAGTAAAGCATTCTCTGCCGGAAGTGATGTCAAAGTTCTTGACGATTACGGATCAAATTGACAACTGCGAAATCGTGTCGATTACGCACGCGGCATTTGGAAAATTCGCAAGCCAGTGATTTCGAAAATTAGGGGCTATTGCATCGGCGGTGGACTTGAAATGGCGCTCATGTCTGATATTCGTTATGCAACCCCTGATTCGAAATTTGGTGCAGGCGAAATCAAACTTGGATGGCACGGCGGTGCAGGAAATACCCAACTTCTTCCGCGAGTTATGTCTTCTGGTCGAGCGCTAGAAATGTTACTTACGGGCGACATGGTCAGTGCTCAAGAAGCAAGCGACTGGGGACTAGTCGACCGAATATTTGAAGAGAGCGAAATTGATGCAAAAGTTGCCGATCTTGCATCTCGAATTGCAGGAAATGCTCCTATCGCTGCAGAGCTTGCAAAGCATCTTGTGCGAGTTTGTATGTCGACTGCTATTGAAATTGGGCTTCAATACGAGAATGATACTTTCGCATACTGCTTCACAACTGAAGATAGCAATGAAGGTCGTGCTGCATTTGCTGAAAAACGAACCCCGCAATTCAAGGGAAGATAGGAGAGTCAAGAAATGGAAATACTCCCAGGGTTACACCGCATCGAATGTCCGATTGGACCTCGCTATGTTGCGATCTATGCAATTGTGGGCAAGGAAGAAATCCTGATTGTTGATACTGGTTATGATGCCTCGATACGCGAAACGCTAGTTCCTTATTTTAAAGAACATAAACTCTCGCTGAGTAAAGTTCGCTATGCACTCAACACACACTCTGATTATGATCATATGGGCGGCAATGCGGCTGTAAAGGAGCTGATGCCAAATGCTCTTATCTGTTGCGGCGAGCGAGATCGTCCGATGATTGAAAATTTGCAGCTCATGATTGATGACCGTTATAACGAATTTGCACATGATCATGATTTTGCTGAGTCACAGGAAGCCCTTGATTTTATCCGCACTGTAGCTTTTGAGACGAAGATTGATATTGGTTTTGCAGGTAACGAACGCATCGACTTGGGTGGGCGTATGGTTGAAATACTTCACACACCTGGACACTCATGGGGACACCTATCTGTTTTAGATGAGCAAACTGGCGTTGTAATCATTGGAGATGCGGTTCTAGGAGAGTCAGTTCTCCTTGCAGATGGCGCTCCAGCTTTCCCGCCAACCTATAGATTCGTCGAGGCCTACCGCTCATCTATTCGATTGCTTAAAGCTTACAAACCAAGTGAAGTACTCACTTCTCATTACCCACGCTATAAAGGTCAGCTAGGTCTTGATTTTCTTGATCTATCACTTGCATATACAGATCGAATTGAGAAAATCTCTTTCGAGACAATTCAAGCTGCGGGTAAACCCATAACTATGTTAGAACTGATTGAAATCGCTCACGATCGAATGGGACCGTGGCCAGATCCTGTCTATAAGTACCTCGTTTCTCCAGTTCTGGGACACCTGGAAGTCCTGGAATCCTATGGAAAGATCAAGAGAAGCAAGAACGGTGCAGGAGTAGATACCTTCAGCATTTAACTGAAATCGTCTAATTTGTATTTACGATCTTAAAAGCTTCAGCGATACGACCTTCTGGTAATCCGCCAAGACCTGCATTGCGCTGACCCCATTCGCGGAGCATATTTTCAAGCTCCGTATTGTGAGAAGTTTGTGATGCATGTTCTTTAAGTGTCTTGACCTTAATATCGAAGGTAGAAGTGATATCTACAAAGTGATCTGGATGGGCATGGCCCTGCATCCACACTTCCTTCACCTTCCATGGCTGCAGCCCTTCAGCTTCTAGTAAATCGGTAAATGCATATGGGTTACGAGCATCAGGATAGACAGCCTGAATTGTTGCCTCGCCTGCAGCTAAATGATCGGGATGGCTTGCACCGATACGCTCCCAGTTACGTTCTGGAGATTGGCACACGATGCGATCTGGTTTTACGCGACGAATCTGGCGGACAATATCCTTGCGAAGAGCGATAGTTGCTTCGAGATGACCATCTACATAATTGAGGAATGTGACATCAGAGATACCGAGGACAGCGCATGCCGCACGTTGTTCGCGCTGACGAACCGCAGGCATTTCTTCCTTGGAGTATTCAGATTCTTCGCCGCCTTGATCGCCATTTGTGCAGAGTACATAAGTGACTTCAATGCCCTTCTTAACCCACTGAGCAATAGTTCCGGATGCACCGAAATCTGAATCATCTGGGTGAGCATTGACGACTAAAACGCGCTTGATCTCTGAATCTGCTAACGGCTCCACAATGCAACTTTCTCTACGTGTGGGTGAATCCTAATAGACTCCCCGCCATGAGTCCGAACGACATGACTGCGACCGACCCATTGCTAGACGGACTTAATCCGCAGCAACAGAAGGCTGTCTTTCATGCCGGAACACCTCTCTTAGTAGTTGCAGGTGCTGGTTCTGGAAAGACTCGAGTTCTTACTCGACGGATTGCCTACATTATGGCTCGACGAGAAGTGCGTCCCTACGAAATTCTTGCAATTACCTTCACCAATAAAGCTGCTGGCGAGATGAAAGAGCGAGTCACAGAACTCGTTGGCCCCATCGCAAAATCAATGTGGGTCTCAACTTTTCACTCATCATGTGTGCGTATGTTGCGACAAGAGGTAGAGCGCCTGGGTTACAGCAGCACCTTTAGCATCTATGACTCAGCTGATTCACAGAAGCTCATCTCGCGAGTGATGGAGACTCTCAACCTAGATCCAAAGCGCTACCCAGCCCGTCAATTTCAAAACCTGATTTCCAATGCGAAGAATGAGCTACAGACTCCGTATGAATTTTTATCTGCTGCAACAAATCAATTTGAAACGATTGTCGCCGATGTCTATACCTTGTATGAAAAGCGCCTGCAGCAAGCAAATGCAATGGATTTCGATGATCTGATTATGAAGACGGTGCAGGTCTTACAAAAGTTTCCCGAAGCAAAGGCTCGCTTTAGGTCGCGCTTTCGCCACATCTTGGTCGATGAATATCAAGATACCAACCACGCCCAATATGTCTTGATTAAAGAGCTCACCGGCGTCGAAGGCGATGGTTTCCCACTCGCTGAACTCTGCGTTGTAGGAGATGCTGATCAATCCATCTACGGATTCCGTGGCGCAACTATTCGCAATATTCTGCAATTCGAAGTCGATTATCCAAACGCTTCCACTGTATTGCTTGAGCAGAACTACCGTTCAACGCAGAATATTCTCAACGCAGCAAATGCAGTGATTACCAAGAATGAGTCACGTAAAGAGAAGAACCTCTGGTCAGATGCAGGTTCTGGCGCTCCACTGACTGGATACGTTGCCGAGTCTGAATACGATGAAGCTGAATTTGTTAAGGGCGAGATTCGCTCGCTGCAAGATATGGGTCATTCAAATCCTGGTGATACCGCCGTCTTCTATCGCACAAATGCACAGTCTCGTATTTTTGAAGAAATCTTTATGCGCGCTGCCATTCCATATAAAGTCGTTGGTGGCCTTCGATTCTACGAAAGAAAAGAAGTGAAGGATTTGCTTGCCTACCTTCGAGTGCTTGCAAATCCCGATGATGAAGTTTCGTTGCGTCGAATCATCAACTTTCCAAAGCGTGGCATCGGTGATCGCGCCCTTGAAGAAGTCGAAGCTTTCTCAGCACTTCACGGAATCTCATTCTGGAACGCACTCTTACGTGTCTCCGAAGCTACCGCAGTTCCTAATAAGGCAGCCCAGTCAATTTTAAGTTTCACATCAATGCTTGTAGCCCTTGCAACGCTCGTTGAGGCGAAGACAAAACCTTCTGTAATTATCGAAGCAGTCCTTGAACAATCTGGACTATTGACCGAACTTGAGGCAAGTAAAGATCCACAGGATGAAGTCCGCGTTGAGAACTTAAAGGAACTTGTCTCTGCATCGATGGAGTATGAAGAGCGACCATTTGAGGAACTCGGCGAAGATGAAGAGATTTCACTCTCGGGATTCCTAGAGAAGGTTTCATTGGTTGCAGATGCTGACGAGATTCCAGACGGTGAAGATCATGGGGGAGTTGTTACCTTGATGACTCTCCATACCGCTAAAGGCCTTGAATTTCCCACAGTCTTTCTTACCGGCATGGAAGATGGAATCTTTCCGCATGCACGAACACTTGATGACCCCAAAGAGATTGAGGAAGAGCGACGCCTTGCATACGTTGGTTTAACTCGCGCCGAGAAGCGCCTCTATATTTCACGAGCTGAATATCGTTTAACTTTTGGAACTCCAAAATACAACCCTGCATCTCGCTTCCTTGATGAAATTCCACCCGAACTCATTGAATGGCAGAATGAAGGTCGTTCAACATTTACCACTTCATCTGCCGTGAAGAAATCACGGTTGCCTTCAGGGCCACCACCTCGCGCCACTGGCAGAAAATCAACGGCGATGGTTCTCGAGGTTGGTCAGCGTGTGTCTCATGACACTTTCGGCCTCGGAACAGTTGTTGCCCTAGCAGGTGAAGGCGATAAATCAGAGGCGACAATCAACTTCGGTGCCTACGGAGATAAGCGCCTTCTGCTGCGCTATGCCCCTGTCACAGCTCTATAAATTAGGACTTAAGATTGGGCTCTCGGTTCAACGTCCTTTTCAACCATCTTTACACCAATTTAAAGGAGCCCATCTGTGGATCTCTACGAATACCAAGCCCGCGATCTCTTTGAGAAGCACTCTGTTCCAGTATTACTTGGAGCAGTTGCAACGACAGCAGATCAAGCGCACGACGCAGCTGCAAAGATGGGCGGCAAAGTTGTCGTAAAGGCACAGGTAAAAGTCGGCGGACGCGGAAAGGCTGGTGGCGTAAAGCTTGCAGTTGATGCAGCAGATGCGAAAGAGAAGTCAGCTGCAATTCTTGGAATGGATATCAAGGGCCACACTGTTCATAAAGTGATGATTGCTCAGGCAGCTCCAATCGAATCTGAATATTACGTTTCAATTTTGCTCGATCGCTCTAACCGCACATTCCTTGTTATGGCATCAGTCGCTGGCGGTATGGAGATTGAAGAAGTTGCACATACAGCACCTGAAAAGTTGGCGAAGGTTCCGATCAGTGCAGTCGATGGAATCTCACCTGCGAAGGCGAAAGAGATTGTTGAGCAGGCACAGTTCCCTCTAGAAGTCGCAGATCAAGTTGCCGATGTATTGGTAAAGCTCTGGGAGACATTCCAATCAGAGGATGCAACTCTTGTAGAAGTAAATCCACTTGTTAAGACTGAAGATGGTCGCATCGTTGCACTCGATGGAAAAGTCACTCTCGATGAAAACGCAGATTTCCGCCAGCCAAGCCACGAAGCACTTGTCGATCACGACACTGCAAATGCACTTGAAGCTGCAGCGAAGGAAAAGGGCCTTAACTATGTAAAGCTCGATAACGGCCAGGTCGGAATCATCGGAAACGGTGCAGGACTTGTGATGTCGACTCTCGATGTCGTTGCTTACGCCGGAGAAAAGTTTGGTGGCATGCGCCCTGCAAACTTCCTCGATATTGGTGGCGGTGCTTCTGCTCAAGTAATGGCAGATGGACTCTCAATTATTCTCGGAGATCCTGATGTAAAGAGCGTATTTGTTAACGTCTTTGGTGGAATCACTGCCTGTGACGCTGTTGCAAATGGAATCGTTCAAGCTCTCGAACTTCTTGGGCCAAAGGCGACTAAACCGATTGTGGTTCGCCTCGATGGAAATAACGTCCTAGAAGGTCGCGCAATTCTTAATGCAGCTAACCACCCGCTGGTTGAGCAAGCTGAAACTATGGATGGAGCAGCATCACGCGCTGCAGAATTGGCGGCAAAGTAATGTCAATCTTTATTAACTCTTCTAGCAAGATCATCGTTCAGGGTATGACAGGCTCTGAAGGAACAAAGCACACACGTCGCATGCTCGCTTCAGGCAGCAAGGTTGTCGGCGGAGTTACACCAGGTAAGGGCGGACAGAGCGTCGATATCGACGGAACAACTCTTCCAGTCTTCAACACTGTTGCAGAGGCAATGGCTGCAACTGGTGCAAATGTTTCAGTAGTTTTCGTTCCGCCTAAATTCGCAAAGGCAGCTGTTATCGATGCAATCGATGCCAAGATGCCATTGGTTGTTGTTATCACCGAGGGAATCCCAGTTCACGACTCTGCATACTTCTATGCATACTCACTAAAGGCTGGAACAACCCAGATCATCGGACCTAACTGCCCAGGACTTATTAGCCCAGAGCAAGCAAATGTCGGAATCATTCCTGCAGATATCACTAAGCGCGGACCAATTGGGCTTGTATCAAAGTCAGGAACACTTACCTATCAGATGATGTACGAGCTCCGCGATATCGGTTTCTCAACTGCAGTTGGTATCGGTGGAGACCCTGTAATCGGAACAACTCATATCGATTGCCTTCGCGCATTCCAAGATGATCCAGATACAACTGCAATCGTCATGATTGGTGAAATCGGTGGAGATGCTGAAGAGCGTGCCGCTGCATTTATCTCTGAATATGTAACTAAGCCAGTTGTTGGTTATGTTGCAGGATTTACAGCACCTGAAGGAAAGACGATGGGTCACGCTGGCGCAATCGTCTCTGGTTCTTCAGGAACAGCGCAGGCTAAGAAAGATGCTCTCGAAGCTGCAGGAGTAAAGGTTGGACAGACACCAAGTGAAACTGCGCAGTTGATGCGCGACATCCTAGGTCGTTAATTCCACGATGCAACGCGTCCTCTCGGTCTCGTTGTCTCATGCGCTACGTAGCGCAGCTTTCCTGATTCTTCCATTCTCATTTATTGCACTGATTGCTTGGGCGACAGCTGGTAGCGCAAGTGGCAGTACGACAGATCCGATTCGTGGGGCTGTCTGGATTTGGCTCGGTGCTCACCACATTCCATTTCAATTAGCCCTTCCACCCACAGGAATTACTGGTTACTTAACCTACCTACCCATCGGTGCAATCTTTCTGCCCTTTATCGTCATCCGTACTTCATTTCTACGTGCGTTAGATAGATTAAAGGGCGACTATCACGATCTCAATAGCGTTCGACTAACCTTCGCAACTTTCTACGCAGCGCTTGCTACAGCTCTTGCATTTGCAAGTAGATCAGTGTCGATTTCACCGCAATGGTATTTAGCTCCGGTCTTTGCATTTGTCATTGCGCTCTTTGCAACGATGACAGTGGGTGTGCGGTTCGCGCCTTCGCGTACCTTGCGAATCGCATCGCGCCTACTGGCACTTATCCTCGGAACATCACTGATTGCGGTATCTGCTCTAATCTGGCTTAATCTTGACCAGGTAAAGAACATAACAATCTCGTTGCAACCTGGAATATTTGGTGGAGTACTTCTACTGCTTCTCAACATTCTCTATCTACCCAATGCAGCAATCGCACTAGCAGCGTATTTTTCTGGAACTGGCTTAGCTGTCGGTGCAGGAACAATTGTTTCACCATGGTGGCATGAACTAGGACAGATTCCTGCTCTTCCTCTACTTGGCATTCTTCCTGTCAATCGTCAACCGCTTGCACTCCTTGGAATCGCTTTCTTTATTGCTGTCGGTGCGCTCTTGGCATATCTTGCTAGCGGCTTTGAACTTGTAACGTATATACAGACATTTATCTTTGTTATAGCCGGGCTAACTATTCTCGCTTACTTAGGTAGTGGATCGCTGATCACCGCTGAGATGGGTGCAGTTGGCGTTTCAATCTGGAAGTTCGCGATCTCGATTATTGCTGAAATTGGAATCGGGTTCTTAGCTACCTCCTTTATTCTCAATAAAGTGGGCTCCAATAAGGGCACTCAGTGAAGCGAGTAGTAATTCTTGCATCTGGTAGCGGCACACTTGCGCAAGCAATCTTTGATGCCAGGGAGAATGAATTAACTGATGCAGATATCGTTGCAGTAATCTCCGATAAGGCAGATGCCCAAGTTTTAGATAGAGCACTTTCTGCATCCGTTGAATCCTTTGTTATTCCAATGCTCGATGATCGTTCAGAGTGGGATCGCGAGATTGAGACACTTATCGCAGCGCTAAAGCCGGATCTCGTTGTCAGTGCAGGATTTATGCGTATTCTTAGTCCGAAGATTGTCGAGAGATTTATAGTCATCAATAGCCACCCATCACTACTGCCGCTCTTTCCGGGTGCGCATGCTGTTCGAGATGCCCTCGCTGCAGGAGCCACGGAGACTGGAACGACAATTCATTGGGTTGATGCAGGCCTCGATACAGGCGAAGTAATTGCACAGGAACGACTCGCAATACTGGCCACTGATACCGAGGAGTCACTGCACGAACGCATTAAGATTCTGGAACGAGGTCTCATTGTTGTGACCATTGCACAGATACTGAGCAACATGGAGAAAAGCAATGGCTAATCGAAAAGTAGTTAAAAGAGCGCTTGTCAGCGTCTACGAT
>JBIICC010000092.1:0-3493 GCA_044239085.1 Candidatus Planktophila sp. | reverse complement strand
TAGTTGCTCCGCCACCAGGTATCGATCCTGGACCCTGGGCTTCAAAGGCCCATGTGCTAGCCACTACACAATGGCGGAACCTATATTCTCCCTTATATTCGGTAGTGCTCGCGACCACTAAACTCACTTCTTATGGATTCTAAATCTTCAGAGCACGAGCGGGATGAAGTCGACCGCCTCGTCGCCGCATGGAAGCGCGAGCGGCCAGATTTAGACCTCTCTCCCCTCTCGGTCCTCAGTCGCATCACTCGCATCGCCCGACATCTTGATATCGCCCGACGCGATGCCTTTGGTGAACTTGAAAATTGGGGCTTCGATGTTTTAGCAGCTCTTCGCCGCGCAGGTACGCCATATCAACTCTCTCCAGGTGCTTTGATGCAAGAGACGATGGTGACTAGCGGAACAATTACCAATCGACTTGATCGACTTGAAGAGTTAGAGCTCATCACCCGTCAACCAGATCCCAATGATGGTCGCGGCTCACTTGTTACCCTCACGCGATCTGGAATTCGCGCAGTTGATGCTGCGATGGAAGATCTTCTTGAGAATGAACGTCAGTTGTTAAAGGATTTATCTGGAAAAGATCGCGAGCAACTTGCCGCTCTCTTGAGCACTCTCGTTACAGAGTTTGATTCAACCGAAAGTTAAATAACTTTTGCACCGTGCACAGGACCATGTGCCCGCGCAACGCTTCCAACAACGCCACTTGCTGTCAGCGCTACAGCTAAATCAAGACCTGCATCTTCATCGGCAACTAAGAATGCAACGGTAGGACCTGATCCCGAGACAATTGCACCCAGTGCGCCGTAATCGCGACCTACTTCGAGGACAAGACTTAAGGCAGGTCGCAGCGAACATGCAGCGTTCTGTAAATCATTTATCAACGCTTTCCCAACTGCTTCTGCATCTGCGGCAAGAAGTGATTGCATCAATTGATCTGAGACAACAGGGGGCGCAATCTCTAACTCTGCTCGCATTCGATCGCATTCGGTATAGACGGCAGGGGTGGAAAGCCCAACGCTCGAGAGTGCAAGAACCCAGTGATAGGTGCCGCGTGAAAGTGCCGCTGTGAGTTGATCTCCATGACCTTGGCCAATTGCAGTGCCCCCTGAAATCATAAATGGCACATCGCTTCCAAGTACTGCGCCCAGTGAATGCAACTCTTCTCGCGACATCTCGAGATCAAAGAGCGCATCCATCGCAACCAAAGTTGCTGCTGCATCGGCACTTCCGCCTGCCATTCCGCCTGCAACAGGAATCAATTTCTTCACCTCTATATGCACATCAACATCAAAATCAAATTTAGAGCCCACTAGTTGTGCAGCTTTTACAGCGAGATTTGTATGGTCTTCTGGAACCCCATGAACGTGTTCGCCTGTGACTGCAATAGTGATGCCATCACCAGGCTTAGTTTTTGTAACAGTGACATCATCGAAGATTGAAATTGCTTGAAAGACAGAGACAAGGTTGTGAAATCCATCTGATTCGCGAGGGCCGACTGAGAGCTGTAGATTTACCTTTGCAGGTACCCGCACAGTTACAGAATTCTTAGCCACGTGAAAACTCTACCCTTGTTTCGCAATCGCGCAGAAGCTATGAATATCTAACGCTTCACCGCGCAGAGTCGGGTCGATACCAGCAGATTGCAAGACTGCTTCCGCTGCTGCAGATCCGCCATACATTGATGAGAGAGCCGAACGAAGCATCTTTCTGCGTTGAGCGAAAGCTAAATCAATAATCGCGAATACCTTCTTACGTAACTCTTCATCACCTGGAGTTTCGCGACGGAGAAAACCAACTAGCTTTGAATCCACATTAGGTTGAGGCCAGAAAATAGAACGCGATACCGAGCCTGCACTTGTGACATCAGCCCACCAAGCAGCTTTAACGCTGGGGATTCCATACTCTTTCGAATTTGGTTTTGCAGCTAAACGATCTGCAACTTCGGCTTGCACCATCACAACACCGCTCCGAAGTGTTGGGAGTATCTCCAGAAGATGCAGAAATACTGGCACCGAGACGTTATAGGGCAAGTTTGCAATTAAGACTGTGGGATCGACGGGAAGCGACTTGAGAGTAAGAGCATCCTGAGTGATGACAGTAAGTAAATCTGCTCGCTCTGAATGTTTCTTCGCAGTGATTGGTAGTTGGGTTGCTAGACGATTATCAATTTCTACTGCCACCACCGATTGGGCTTCTTCCAGCATCGCAAGAGTTAGTGAACCTAACCCTGGTCCAATCTCTAGCGCGATATCTGACGATGTAAGCCCAGCAATTCGAACAATCTTCTTGCAGACATTGCCATCATGTACAAAGTTCTGACCCAACGATTTAGATGGTTTTAAATCAAGTGCAGCAGCTAATTCGCGAATTTCAGCAGCACCGAGCAGGCTCATGCGAAGGACCCGAAGATACGTTCAGCGTTCTGTGAAAGAGCGGTGGCAAGTTCTGCGACATCTTCATCGCGTTCTACAGCCATCGCACGGACAATATTGGCGATCTGAGCTGGAGTATTGAGCGCTCCGCGGTGTGGGGCTGGCGCTAAGAATGGTGAATCTGTTTCAACTAGAAGCTGATCATACGGAACAAGTTTTACCGCCTCGCGCAGTGAAGGAGCGTTCTTAAAGGTAAGAGTTCCTGCAAAGGACAAGATGTAACCGCGATCAATGCAGGTCCTAGCCATCTCGACATCACCTGAGAAGCAGTGAAAGACCGTCTTCTCTGGTGCGCCGACTTCAAGCAAGACAGAGAGAACATCTTCATGTGAATCGCGATCATGAATGACCAGCGCCTTCTTGGTGCGCTTTGCGAGATCGATATGCCATTTAAAGGATTCCTGTTGGCGCTTTTGCAACTCTGGCGGGGTGCGGAAGTAATCTAAGCCAGTCTCACCGATTGCGCGTACTCGTGGCTCGTGAGCGAGTTTTTCGATGATCGCCCAATCAGCCTCTAAATTTTCGACGATAGGCGCTTCATTGGGGTGCAGAGCAACTGCTGCAAGAACGCGCCCCGGAAATGCCTTGGCCATATCTACACACCACTGAGATTGTTCTGCTGAATATCCAACCTGAACTATTCGATCAACATTTACCGATTTCGCATCATCGAGAACTTTACGTACCGCATCTGAATCTGGTGCTGCATCAGTAACAATTTCAATATGTGCATGAGCATCAACTGTTGGAACAGGAAGTGGTTCAGGTAGCGGAGCAGATTCGCGTTCTATATCTCGATTGTGGCGATCTGCCATAGAAAATTACTCTTTAACTTCTAACCGAGGAAAGAGAACTGGAGTCTTTGTCACAGTTGCACCTTCTGGAAGTTGGCCCCATGTTGCAACCTTAGAAATCTCTTGAGCTCCAATTGCACCAAGTGTTGCGTTGGCGCCGAGTGATTCCCAGAGAATCTCTGTCGTCGCTGGCATTACTGGGTGGAGCAAGACTGCAAGTGCTCGAAGTGATTCAGCTGTGTTGTATAGAACTGCCTCGAGCAC
>JBIICC010000091.1:0-3578 GCA_044239085.1 Candidatus Planktophila sp. | reverse complement strand
CGGTCGCCATCTGCTCGTACTTCTCGCCGAACTGTGAATCGCGGATAAATCCCTTGTTCCACTCGTGAACCTGACGAAGATCAGCAAATCCACCGCGAGTAAATGCTCGAACTAAATTGAGAGTTGCAGCAGATGTGTTGTAAACACGAACGAGACGCTGTGGATCTGGTGTGCGAGAGCTTTCAGTGAACTCAATATCGTTAACGGCATCACCGCGATATGCAGGAAGGGTTACATCCCCACGAGTCTCCATATCGTTTGAGCGAGGCTTAGCGAATTGGCCAGCCATACGCCCTACCTTGATTACAGGAAGACTTGAGTAGTACTGAAGAACTGCAGCCATCTGCAAGATTGTCTTGATGCGATTACGAATTGAATCTGCTGTTGCAGATGCAAATGTTTCGGCGCAGTCGCCACCCTGCAACCAGAATGCGCGACCGGCGGCAGCTTCCGCAATTTTTGCTTTGAGATCATCGCACTCGCCGGCAAAGACAAGTGGAGGTAACGCCTTGAGATCTGCAACTGCCTTAGCAAGAGGTGCGCCATCTTTTCCACCTGGCCAATTTGGTTGCTGTGCAGCAACGAGGGCAGGGTCGAAGAGGTTATCTGTGCCGGTAGCAGATGTCATAGTCATAAGGGTAGAGCGTTCAGGTCTAGTCTCGCAGGGAGATTAACCAAAGAACGAAGTGATCTCCTCGTATCGCTCGATTGGAACAGTCTTGAGAACATCTGTCGCTGATGCCAATGGCACGCGGGCAATCTTTGTGCCGTGAAGAGCCATCATCTTTCCGAAGTCACCTTCATGAACCGCAGTAATTGCCTCAAGTCCAAAGCGTGAGCTAAGTACGCGGTCAAATGCAGATGGTGTTCCACCGCGTTGAATGTGGCCAAGAACTGTGCAACGAGTCTGGTAGCCAGTCTTTCTCTCGATTTCTGCAGCGAGCCAATCGCCGATTCCTGACAGCTGTACGTGACCAAATGCATCAAGTGGCTGATCCTTTGTGATCATGTCGCCATCTTGTGGGATTGCACCTTCTGCAATAACGATGATTGGCGCTGTGCCAGTCTCAAAACGAGACTTAACGTAGTCACAGACCTTATCGACAGAGAACTTAACTTCTGGAATCAAGATACAAGCTGCATCGCCTGCGAGACCTGAGTGAAGTGCGATCCATCCAGCGTGACGACCCATGACCTCAACGATCAGTGGGCGGTGGTGTGACTCTGCTGTTGTGTGAAGGCGATCGATGGCTTCCATTGCAATATTGACTGAAGTATCAAAGCCGAATGTGAAATCTGTGTTGTTAAGGTCGTTATCGATTGTCTTTGGAACGCCGATAACCTTTACGCCAAGTGCATCGAGCTTTGTAGCAACGCCGAGAGTATCTTCTCCGCCGATTGCGATGAGAACATCGATTCCTTGATCAGCAAGGTTCTGCTTAATGCGTTCTACGCCATTTTCAATCTTAAAGGGATTTGTACGAGATGAGCCAAGGATTGTTCCACCCTTAGCGAGAATTGGCTTTACTGTGGCGAGGTCGAGAGGCATCGTGAGAGCCTCAAGTGGACCCTTCCAGCCATCACGGAAACCGACGAACTCGTAGCCATAATCTTTGATTCCCTTTGTAACTACTCCGCGGATAACACCGTTAAGTCCAGGGCAATCTCCGCCACCTGTAAGAATTCCAATACGCATTACATGCTCCAAAATTAAGTGAGATATCGGCCAAGTAAATGGGCCGCACTGTGGTCATCATTGACTAGGACAGTCTAGCCTTAATTTATGAAGGTCGCCCTCATCCTCAATGACCACCTCAATCGCTACCGAGGAGTTCTCAAAGGCGCGACCCCTGCAACCCACCAGATTCTCGTTATCGAAAGTGCGCGAATGCTGGAGACTCGCAAATGGCATATTCAACGTCTCTTCTTTCTCCTTGCAGCACGCGACCACTTTATTGAGGAACTTAAGGGCGAAGGATTTACCGTCACATTTATTAAGAGCGCCGATACTCGTTCCGGTATTGAGGAATTTCGCAAGAAGAACCCAGGGGTTGATATCGAAGTTGCAGAACCCTCATCTCATAAACAGTATGAAGATTTAAAGGAGTGCGGAGTAACGTTTATTGAGAATGATTTCTTTCTGACTTCTCGCACTCTGTTTGCGCAATGGGCAAATGCACAGAAAAGTTTGGTGATGGAGAACTTCTATCGTGCACAACGAGTGCGACTAGATATCTTGATGGAAGGTAGCCAGCCACTAGGTGGAAAATGGAATTATGATGCTGACAATCGCTTACCACCACCTAAAGGTTCACATACGTGGCCGAAGTATCTACAACATTCGCGTGATGAGATTGATAAGTCGGTTCTGAAGGAGATCAA
This sequence comes from Candidatus Planktophila sp., assembly GCA_044239085.1. Classification (GTDB taxonomy): domain Bacteria; phylum Actinomycetota; class Actinomycetes; order Nanopelagicales; family Nanopelagicaceae; genus Planktophila. Next base: position 1,196 of record JBIICC010000091.1, on the reverse strand, counting down.
GGAGCGGGGTCTTCAAACCTTTGGTGATGATCCAGATACGACATGGGCAACGACTCGTAAAGGTGCGCTCAAGCAGTTAGACCACTTCCTCAAAAACGCCTTTGCTGAATTTGGAGCATATGAAGATGCGATGCCTAACGAAAGCTGGGCTGTTAACCACTCACTCTTGAGTCCATATCTCAACGTCGGACTCTTGCTTGCCGATGAAGTCATTGATGCTGCTCTGAAAAAGTTTGCAGAAGGTGAAATTCCACTTTCGGGTGCCGAAGGATTTATCCGACAAATCATCGGGTGGCGCGAGTACATCAACGGTCTCTACTGGCATTTCGGAGATCTATACCGCGATGAGAATGCACTTGCTGCTAATAGACCGCTCCTGCCTCTCTTCGAAGATTCCAGTAAAACGAAGATGAATTGTGTTTCTACTCAAGTGAGAGATATTGAAGCTCGTGCTTGGGTCCATCACATTCCGCGTCTGATGGTCTTAAGTAACCTCGCACTCATAACGGGAACATCTCCACAGGAATTTCTCGATTGGATGCGTCGTGCATTTATCGATGCAGCCGATTGGGTGATGGTTCCCAATGTCATCGGTATGAGCTTGCATGCTGATGGTGGCCGTCTAGCCACAAAACCCTATGCATCAGGTGGTTCCTATATTTCAAAGATGGGTAATTTCTGCAAAGCGTGCGAATTCGACCCGAAGAAGCGAGTCGGCGCAGATGCTTGTCCATTTACAACTCTCTACTGGGATTTCCTGGAGAGAAACCGTGAACGCTTTGCAAAGAATCATCGCATGGGACAACAATTGGCAGGAATCAATCGTTTGAGCGATCTTCCGCAATTGAAAGAACGTTCTCAGGAAGTTCTAGAACTTCTCTCTCGCGGTGAGCTCTGATTCAATAAGACCATGACTCTTGCTCCTGAAATCAAAGCTTTTCTAGAAGCTGGTGCAAAGGCTGGGCTACCGCAGGTGTGGGAAGCGCCCCTTGATGTAATTCGTCGAAACACTCAAACAAGGCCCGCACTAGCAGGACCTGCAGAACCCATCTTGGAGATCGAAAACAAATTTATCCCTGGGCCGACTGCTGATCTTCCTATTCGCATCTACCGACCAACGAATAATCCAACTGCGCCTGCAATCGTGTACTTTCACGGTGGCGGCTGGGTCCTCAATTTTTTAGATATCTACGACG